>NZ_JAMXIO010000020.1:0-80270 GCF_059651515.1 Oerskovia sp. 140933 | reverse complement strand
GGGGGGGGGGGGGGGGGGGGGGGGGGGGCCCCCCGGGGGGGGCCCCCCCCCCCGCGCCGGATCAGCTCAGGCCCAGGTCCTTGAAGGCCTGGACGGCCTTGTCCCACGAGGCCTTGGCCTCGTCGGTCTTCTCGACGTCGACGCGCTTGATGGCGTCCTGGACGGTCTGGTGGATCGAGAAGTAGTTGGCGCCCTTGAACGGGGCACCGTCGATCGCGAGAGCACGGTTCACGAAGATGCTGCCGACGGGAGCCGCGTTGAAGAAGTCGTTGGTGAACGTCTGCACGGCCTCGGACTCCTGCGCCTCGATCTGCGAGGGGAAGGTGCCGGCGTTCTCGAAGGCCGTGGTCTGCTGGGCCGGGTCGGTCAGCCAGGCGGCGAGCTCCTTGGCGGCCTCGGCGTTCTTGCCGGAGGCGGGCACCGTGAGGAACGAGCCGCCCCAGTTGAGGCCGCCGCCGGGGAAGACGTCAGCGACGTTCCAGCCGGTCACGCCGCCCGAGCGCTCCTCGACCGGTCCGGTCATCCACGCGGGGCAGATCATGGTCGCGAAGCCGTTGTTCTGGAACGCGGCGTCCCAGTCGGGGCTCCACTGCTCGAGGCCGGCGGACAGGCCGTTCGTGGTCGACTGCTCGACGACGGTCGTGTAGATGTCCTGGATCTCGGTGTTCGTCGAGAGGTCCTTGGGCGTGCCGTCGGACTCCTCGTAGGCGTTGTCGATCTGGTTGACCATGCCCTGGGAGATCGACATCGCGCTGTCGTACCAGGCGCCGCCGCCCGCGGCCTTGAACGCCGTGCCCGCGGCGAAGTAGTCGTCCCAGGTGGCGTCGGCGCCGCCGAGGAGCTCGGCGACCGCGGCCGGGTCGGAGGGCAGCCCGGCGGCCTCGAACAGGTCGCCGCGGTAGCAGATCGCGCTCGGGCCGATGTCGGTGCCGTAGCCGATGACCTTGCCGTCGGTGGTCGTGGCCTGCTGGACCTTCCAGTCGACCCAGCGCCCGTCGAGCGCGGGGTCGGCGAGGTCCGTGAAGAGGTCGGGGTACTCCATGAGCTCGGGGAGCCAGTCGACCTCGATGGCCTCGATGTCGGCCAGTCCCTCGCCGCCGGCGGCGAGCTTGGTCGTCATGTTGGTGCGGGCGTCCTCGGCCTTGGCGGCCTTGGTCTGCTTGACCTCGACGTCCGGGTGCTCCGCGGTGTAGGCGTCGAGGAGCTCCTGGGTGTAGCCGAAGTCGTTGAACGTCGCGACGGTCAGGGTGATCTTCCCGCCGGCGGCGGTGTCGTCGTCGGACCCGCCGGAGCCCGAGGAGCACGCGGTCAGGGTCAGGGCGAGGGTCGCGAGTCCGGCGACTGCGACGGTGGTCCGGGAACGGGTCGAACGAGTGCTGCTCAGCACGGTGACTCCCTTGTCGGTGATCGGATGGCAGCGCTCCCATCCTCACTGAGTGGTAGCGCTTCCACGAAGTGCCACGATGGTTGCCGGTGGCTTCTTCGGATGTCAACCTCGCGAGATGACGCAGAGGTGTGGAAACGCTCCCACGCGAATATCCTCGCAGGTCAGAGCGTTTTGGTGTCAGATCGCGTGCCCGAATCGTTATCGGTTACCGACCGCCTGGAAGGGATTGCGCCGGGCTGCTGCGGGCCGCTCAGGGGGCCGTGAGCCACTCCACGCCGGCCTGCTCCTCGGACTCGAGGGTCGCCCGGACCGCTCCTGCCGCGGCCTCCTCGACCGCGGCTGCGAACAGCGGGACCGTGGCCTTGAGCTCGCCCTCGTACGAGTGGCGGGTGCGTCCGTCCGGCAGCTGCTCGAGCGAGACCGTCCCGGTCATCCTGACCGGGGCCCCCGTGATCTCGAGCGAGACCGTGCCGCGCCGCCTGCCGTCCGTGGCGGGCTCCCAGACCTCCGCCTGGCGGACCTCGAGCGCGTTGCCGACGAACGCACGAAGGTGTGCCGGGATCTGGTCCGTGGGCAGCGTGCGCCGGACGACCACCGAGAAGCCCTCGTCGACCGACCCCGTCACGTCGGCAAGGTCCACGAGGCTCTGCGGGCCCCCCGTGCGCTGTGCGCGCCACCGGACGAACGCCTCGCTCGCGAGCATCCGGGTGACGTCGTCGAGGCCGGCGGGGTAGTGCAGATCGACGCTCAGGTGCACAGGATCTCCTCGGGACGCGCTGACCGGCGCGCAAGGTGCGCCAGGACGTCAGACTCTACCCAAGGAAGCGCCCCGATCCCGTGAAGGCGCCCGCACCTGCGTACGCTGGAGCCCGTGTCTGCCATGAGTGACTTGATCTCCCGCCACGCCGAGCTGTCGCCTGCCGACAACGAGTGGCTGCACCTCCTCGTCGGCGACTGGCAGGTCATCTCCGACCTGGCGTTCGCCGACCTCGTCCTGTGGCTGCCCACGGGCGACGGGAACTTCGTCGCGGTGTCCCAGTGCCGGCCCAGCACGGGCGCCACGGTGCACTACGACGACATCGTCGGCTCCCTCGCCCCCGACGGGCAGCGCCCCCAGCTCGAGCGCGCCCTCTCGGAGGCCCGCTCGCAGCGGTCGCGCGAGCCGCGCTGGTTCGGGGCCTACGCGGTGCGCGAGGAGGCCATCCCCGTCGTGCACAACGGTCGCGCGATCGCCGTCGTGGCCCGTCAGACCAACCTCGGCAGCGGCCGGACGCCCAGCCGGCTCGAGCTCAACTACGTCGAGGCCGCCGACGACCTCATCGCCATGGTCTCGCGCGGCGAGTTCCCCGCGCCGAACGCGGCGACCGGGCCGCGGCGAGGTGCGCCTCGTGTGGGAGACGGTCTGATCCGGCTCAACTCCGAGGGCGAGGTCCTGTACGCGAGCCCCAACGCCTTGAGCTGCTTCCACCGGCTCGGCGTGATCGGCCCCCTGGTCGGGCGCTCGCTCATCGAGGTCACGACCGACCTGATCGAGCACCAGACCCCGGTCGACGAGTCCCTGCCGCTCGTCGTCATGGGCCGTGCGCCCTGGCGGACGGACATCGAGGCGCGAGGGGTCGCGCTGTCCTTGCGTGCGCTGCCGCTCACCGAGTCGGGTCAGCGGATCGGTGCGGTGCTGCTGTGCCGCGACGTGTCAGAGCTGCGCCGCCGGGAGCGCGAGCTCATCACCAAGGACGCGACCATCCGGGAGATCCACCACCGCGTCAAGAACAACCTGCAGACCGTCGCGGCGCTCCTGCGCCTGCAGGCGCGCCGCATGGACGTCCCCGAGGCGCGCGCCGCGCTCGAGGAGGCCATGCGTCGGGTCGCGACCATCGCGCTGGTCCACGAGACCCTGTCGCAGACCCTCGACGAGGAGGTCGAGTTCGACGACATGGGCGGGCGGGCGCTGCGCCTGGCCGCGGACGTCGCGTCGGCCGACACCAAGGTCCGCACCGTGCAGACCGGCAGCTTCGGGCTGGTCCCGGCCGAGGACGCGACCCCGCTCGCGCTCGTGCTCACCGAGCTCGTGACGAACGCGGTCGAGCACGGGCTCGCGGGGCGCAAGGACGGGACGGTCGAGATCGACGCCCGGCGCAGCGGCTCGGCGCTGAGGATCGTGGTCGCGGACGACGGCGTGGGCATGGGGGTGCCGGGGACGGACCCGTCGGAGAAGCCCAAGAAGAGCGGGCTGGGGTCGCAGATCGTCGCGACGCTCGTCACCAACGAGCTGGGCGGGACGATCGAGTGGTCCGCCCGTCCAGGGGGTGGGACGCAGGTCGTCCTGGAGCTCGTCCTGCGTGACGGCGGTGGCTCGCGGCAGGGATGACCCGGGTGCCCGGCGGCGAGGACTGGCGGGCGCAATTGCCTTCCCGAGGGCAACATAAAGGGCCGTCACCTGCAGGTGACGGCCCTTTATGAGAAAAGTATGTGAAGCTCAGCCTGCGCGGCGGGCGCGAGCCGTGCGACGCTTGAGAGCGCGGCGCTCGTCCTCGGACAGGCCACCCCAGACGCCCGCGTCCTGGCCGGACTCGAGTGCCCACTTGAGGCAGGTGTCGACGACGTCGCAGCGGCGGCACACGGCCTTCGCCTCTTCGATCTGGAGAAGAGCAGGACCGGTGTTCCCGATCGGGAAGAACAGCTCCGGGTCTTCTTCCAGGCAGGCAGCGCGGTGGCGCCAGTCCATGTGAGGTCTCCTTGGCATGGCGAGCAAGGCCTCAATGTGAATGTGTCGGACGCACGTCCACAAAGGGCTTCATGCTCAGGTGGGGGATAATTGATGCTTGAACTAGGTTCACATCTCGTGAAGCCCAGCACAAGGGGTTACCGGAAAGTTTCTTCGGGGTGAACCGTGAGGTCTTGGTCACACTTCGGTGAAGGTGCTGGTCACGCGTACGCTGGGTGGTCGTGGCACCTGTGAGCACCCCGAATCAATCCACCCCCGACCCCTCCGAGGAGGGAGCCGGCCCCAGGGCGACGCTCCCGGCCGGGGCACGACCTCCCGCGCTGTGGGTCGTGGTCGCGGGCATCGCGGTCGAGGCGCTCGTGCTCGCCGCGGCCGCGGCACTCGTGCTCGTCGAGCTCCTCCGCGGTGGCTCGCTGTCGGCCGGGGTCTCGATCTTCCTCGTCCTGTTCGCCGCCGGGGTCGCCGCGGTCCTCGTGGCGAGCGCCCGTGGGCTGCTGCGCGGGCAGCGGTGGGCGAGGTCCCCCGTGGCCACCTGGCAGCTCCTCCAGGTCGTGGTCGCCTTCAGCTGGCTGCAGTACCAGGTCACCCCGGGCGGGATCGGGACCATGGCCCTGGCGCTGACGGTCCTCGTGGGGCTCATGCTGCGCCCCGTCGTGGTCGCCACGACCAGGGACTCGGTCCGCACCGACGGCTGACGGTCAGGACGGACCGGCACGCGGGACGGGGATCGTCCCGGCCGCCGCCGGCAGGCCCACCACCGTGGGCGCCGTGACCTGGACGGGCACGAGCTCACCGCCGCGGACCGCGACCGCGCGACCAGGGGTGCCGCCGTCGGGGTCGACCACCGTGCCCAGCGAACGACCGAACACGTCGCCGCTGCCGCGCTCCTCGGGGGCGAGGACGAGTCCGCTCTGCCGCCCGCGCACCTCGGCCACCGGCCCGCGGTGAGCCGTCGCCGCTGCGGTGGTCGACGCCGACGCGAGCAGCACGACCCCCGCCCTGGCCAGCTCCGTGAGGACCTCGGCCTCGACGGGCGAGGACTGGGCGACCAGGTCGAGGTCGTCGACCACCACGACGTCACCCGGGACCAGGCCCGCCTGCGGCAACGACCGGAGGGCGGCCGTGACCTCGTGCGGCGGGAGCAGGCCGACGGCCGTGACGAGGCGGCGCCCGGCCGGGCCCCCGGCAGGGGCCTCGCCCGTCCCGACGCCGTCATGTCGCACGAGGCGCTCGAACCGGTCGTCGCGCGACAGCACGGCCCGCAGCCGGCCCGTCGCGCGCGCGTGGTCGGCGAGCAGCAGCAGCGCGCTGCTGCGTCCGCTGCCGGACGGGCCCACGACGAGGGCGCCGCGCGCGACGTCGAGGTGGACCGGGCCCGCGTGGTCGCCGCCCAGCCCGACGACGACGTGCCCCGCACGGGCGTCCGACTCCTGCAGAGGTCCCGGCCGGTCTGGGATCCCTGCCCCGGGAGCGTGCCGGGGGAGGGGCAGGAGCCGCAGCGGAAGGCCGCGCCCCGCGCCGTCGTCGGGTGCCGCGTCGTCGGGCGCCGCGTCCCCGGCCGCCCGGGCCTCGGGCGCAGGGAAGGTGTCCACGACCACCTGGCACTCGACCGGCCCGCCGGGCCCCAGCCACACCGCTCGCCCCGGACGCCCGCCGCGACCGGCGAACCGTGACGGCACGCCGTGCGCGACGTCGTCGGGCACGGCGTCCGAGCACAGCACGAGGCGCGGGCCCACCCGCTGCGCGAGCCCGGCCAGACCCGGGCTGCTGCCCGCGACCGCGACGTGGAGTCCGCGCGCTGGCCCCTCGCCGAGCAGCCTGCCGAGCACGCCGTCACCTGCGCCCTGCGGCAGGCGGGCGAGGGACGAGCGGAGGTCCTCCACGTCGTCCACGACGACGAGGGTCGGAGCCCCACCCTCGCGGCGCAGCAGCAGGTCGACGAGTCGGGCGATGCGCCGCGGGTCGTGCAAGGGCACGAGCGTCCCGCACCGCGGGTGGTCCCGCAGACCCTCGACGAGGTCGGCGGCCTCGGCCACGACGTGGACGTCCCACCCCCGGTCGAGCCCCGCGACGGCGACCGACCGCAAGGCCGTCGACCGGCCGGACCGGGGACGTCCGACGACCGCGAGATGCCCGTCGCCGGGGCGCCACACGACCGTGCCCCGGCGCTGCTCGTCGGGCAGGTCGGACAGGGCGAGGGGCAGCTCGTGGCGGGAGGCCCGGCCGGGGAGCGCGCGGCCCGGCAGGTCCGACGGCGTCACGCGGCCCGGCAGGGCGGGCAGCCAGGGTGCGGCGTGGGCGGGCAGGGACGCACGGCTCGCGGCCTCGACGGCGGCGTCGACCAGGAGCGACACCACGTCGGTCGGGTCGGCGGTCGGGCCGGGAGCCAGGGCGGTGACCGATCCCCACCGCTCTGCCGGACGCACACGCGCGGCACGGGTGGTCGGCAGGGTGCCCGCGTGCGCACCCTGGACGGCGAGCGGCGGCTCGTTCCCGCGCCGCAGCACCACCCTCCCCGGCCGGTTCGCCGGGATCAGGGCGGCGTGCGGTGCGTCGATCACGTCGCGGGAGTCGCCCGGGTCGATCTGGCGCAGCGCCAGCCGCAACGAGATGTTGGCCCGCATGTCTGCGGTCACGGCCCCTGCGGGGCGCTGCGTCGCCAGGACGAGGTGCACCCCGAGGGACCGGCCCTGGGCCGCGAGGCGCAGCAGGCCGGGCAGGAACTCGGGGAGGTCGTCGGCGAGCGCCCGGAACTCGTCGACCACCACGACGAGGCGAGGCAGCACACCCGCGGGCAGGTCGTCGAGGGCGCGGGCGCCGGCCTCCGCGACGACGTGCTCACGGCGTCGCAGCTCGGCCCGCAGGCCGGCGAGCGCGCGGCCCGCGAGGCCGGGCTCGAGGTCGGTGACCTGCCCGACGACGTGCGGCAGGTGCACGCAGCGACCGAAGCCCGCACCTCCCTTGAAGTCGACGAGGGTGATCGCGAGGTCCCGCGGGCTGGTCGTGAGCGCCAGCCCCAGGACGAGGGACTGGAGCAGCTCGGACTTGCCCGCCCCCGTGGTCCCCGAGACCAGGGCGTGAGGGCCGTCGCGGACCAGGTCGAGGTGGACCGTGCCGCCCTGCGCGTCGGTGCCCAGCGGGACGGCCAGGCCCGGGCGGGGCGCTCCGCCAGCCGCGGCCCACCTGGCGCCCACCCACGCGGTCGGCGGACCGCAGGCCGGGGTGACGGGGGCCTCCAGGAGCGCCGCGAGCGACACGGACTCGGCGAGGCCGGGGTGCGCGGGATCCGCCCGGTCCGCGGACGCCTCGGCGGTGGTCCCGTCCGGCCAGCGCCCGAGGCCGTGCGCGGCCGCGACGTGCCGCGCGTACCGTTCGGCCCAGGACTCACCGACCCCGACCAGGGGCGCGGGCTCCACCGTGCCGTCCGCCAGGCGCCAGGCCTGGGCGGTCGTGTCGAGGACCGTGCGGCACCAGGCGGGGACCGCGCGGCCGTCGGCGGCGACGAGGATCAGCCGGTCCGGGCCGTCCCGGCGCGCCCACCAGTCCTCGAGGGCCGCCGAGAGCCCTGCGACCGAGGCGCCGTCCTCGCCGGGGACCTCCACGACGACCACCCGGGCGTCGCGGCCGGGCCGGTCGGCCTGCCTCTCACGGACGAGCGGCCCCGACAGGTGCCTGCGCGACCCGGGCAGCCAGCGCAGCCAGGACCAGCACGGTGCGAGGTCGTCCGGGACGACCGCCACGACCTCGGCCCCGGACGCGACCTGCGCGAGGAGCAGGGCGCGGGCAGCGGCGAGACGAGGCTCCCGGGGCCCGACGACCGCGACGCACCCGTCGGGGAGCCGGACCCCCTGGGCCGCCGGCACAGGCACGGGCACCTGCGCCTGGGCCGACGTCGGCGCCGACCCGAGGACCGGCGTCGTGGGCGGTGCGCCGGCGCCGCGGGGCCGTCCGCCCGGGACGGCAGGCGCCGGTGCGGACGTCTCGGCCGCGTGATGGGCGGCCACCGCACCCGTCATGAGGTCGGCCGGGCACGGCTGCGGATACCGGGCACGGTCGAGGAGGTGCCCGAGCACCGGGGCACGTGCGGCGTCAGGCCCGGGGGCGGGCGCACCGCGTTCCGTCCCCGGGAGCGCGCGGGGTGGGACCGCGGTGGCCCCGCTCCCTCCACGACCCTCGACCGGGGCGAGGGCACCGGCCGAGCGACCGCGACGGCGTCGGGCCAGGAGCAGCGGGACCACCAGCGTGAGGGGGCCCACCAGCGCGAGCAGCGCGAACACGGGCTGGCGCATGCTCGCCGCGAGGGCGAGCGAACCGACCGCCGGAGTGACGGCCAGCGCGAGCGAGGACGGACCGAGGCCCTCGCGCGGGCCCGGACCCTCCGGTGCGGGGAGCCCGCTCGTGACCCCCCACTCCTCGAGGTGAGGGCGGGGGCGCAGGTCGTACGTCGTCGTGCCCACGCGCAGCACGTGGCCCGGACGCCAGGGCCGGGCCGGCCCGCGCAGCGCCCCGCGCGCCCTCCTTCCGGGCGGTTCCCACCGGACCTGCGGGCCCGGGGCGCGGCGTCGCCGACCGGCAGTGCGGGCACCGGTACGCCCACGCACCCGCGCCACGACCCGGGGGAGCGGGTCCGCCTCACGAGGGCGCGCAC
The DNA here is from genome assembly GCF_059651515.1 of Oerskovia sp. 140933. Taxonomy (NCBI): domain Bacteria; kingdom Bacillati; phylum Actinomycetota; class Actinomycetes; order Micrococcales; family Cellulomonadaceae; genus Oerskovia; species Oerskovia sp. 140933. The sequence goes on along the minus strand of NZ_JAMXIO010000020.1, from coordinate 71,510 downwards.
CCCACGGACGACGCGGCACCACCGCCGTCACGACGACCGACGGACCGGTCCCGTCCCCCAGGACGAGCGGGGCCCGCGGGGACAGCGGCAGGAGCCCTCCGCACCCTGACCCCGAGAGGACCGCGACGTGCCACGCAGCGCGCAGCGCGGCGACCTCCGGGTCTGGTGCGGGGGAGGCGCTCGCGGCCTGCGTGCGGGCGGTCGCGTGCGTGCGCCCCGGAGGGCCTTGCTGCCCCGCGTGCAGGGTCGCGCCGGGCAGCAGCGGACGCGTCCCGACGCGGTGGTCCTCGCCGAGCGGGACCCCGTCGACCACGAGCGGGGCGCTCGCGAGCTCGGGCCGGCACGTGACGCGGGCGAGCTCCGGGCGGAGGTCTCCCAGACGCTGCCCGGGGGTCACGTCGAGGTCGACGCCTGGGTGGACGGTGATGCGCACGCCAGGATCATGGCCGCCCGCGCAGGTCCTGCGCAGACGGCGACGGCGTGCCTGTGGACGAGGAGATCGTCCACAGGCACGCCGTCGGGCACGATGCCCTGGGTTGCCGGGGTCAGTCGACCGCGAGCGCCTCCACGGGGGAGGTGCGGGCGGCGGCCCGGCCCGGGATCACCGACGCCAGGAGACCGGCGACGAGCGCCACGACCAGGACCAGGGCGACGTCGCGCCACGGCACGGCCAGGGTCACGTCGCCCATGACGGCGAGCGCCGACGAGGCGCCGGCCCAGCCGTACAGGACACCGAGCACGATGCCGAGGACCGCACCCACTCCGGCGATCAGCATGCCCTCGATGGCCAGCATCCAGCGCAGCTGGGACCGGCTCAGGCCGATGGCCCGCAGGGTCGCGGACTCGCGGCGGCGCTCGATGACGGACAGCGACAGGGTGTTCGCCACGCCGATCAGCGCGATCACGACGGCGACCGCGAGGAGGCCGACGATGACGCCGAGGATCGTGTCGACGACCTTCTGGTACATCGCCCGCTCGACCGCCGCCCCGGTGACGTCGATGGGGAGGTCGGTCTCGGCGAGAGCGTCCTGGAGGGCGGGCACCACGGACGCGGCGTCGTTGACGTCGGCCAGGCCGACCCAGGCGCTCGTGACAGGTGTCCCCGTCGCGACGCCCTCGAGCGTCTGCGGCGTGACGAGCAGGGCACGTCCACCCATCGGGGTCACGAGCGCCTCGAGGGTCGCGGGCGTCCCCTGGGGGTTCGCGTCCTCGGGGAGCTCTGCGGCGGTCAGCACGAGCTCTTCGCCCGACGAGATGCCCCAGTCCTCGGCGACCCCCGCCGGGACGACGACCGTGCCGGGGGCCAGGCCCTCGACGGCCGCCTTGTCACGCACGAGCGCGGCTGCCCCGTCGGGGTCGACACCGCGCGCGAGGAACGTGATGTCGTCGCCGTCGAGCGCGACCGTGACCGACGTCGCCGTGAGCGGGACGACGGACTCGACTCCCTCGACCTTCTCGGCCGTGCCGATCGTGGACTGCGGGAGCGCGACGGGTTGGTTGCCGCCGTACTCGTCGTAGCCGTCGGTCGCGAGCGAGACGTCCACGGGGTAGCGACCGTCGAGCTCGTCGTTCATGCTCATCCGGGCGCTCACGGCCCCGGTCGACATCATGGCCACGAGCGTCACGCCGATGAGGAGCGCGGTGCTCGTCGCGGCGGTGCGGCGCGGGTTGCGCAGCGTGTTCGCGGCCGCGAGCTTGGCCGTGCTGCCCGAGCCCGTCAGGACCTTGCCCACGAGGCTCACGACCTTGGGGAGCCAGAAGATCGCCCCCACGAGGACGCCCACGAACGACGCAGCGCCACCGGCGGTCGAGGCGAGCAGGCCCGCCTCCGCGCTGCCCTGCTGCCCCAGGAGGACTCCCATGACCAGGAGGCCCGCACCGCCGACGACCAGGATCGACGAGATCGCGAGGCGGACGCGGCCTGCGCCCGACGCGAGGGTCGGTGCGTCGGAGGGGCGCAGCGCGGCGAGCGGGGCGACCCGGGTCGCGGCGCGTGCCGGCGAGAACGAGGCGACGAGCGTCACAACGGTGCCCACGAGCAGCGGGACGAGGAGCGCGACGGGCGTGACCTGGACGAGCGAGGGCAGCGGGATGCCGAGGTCCATGCTGCCCGCGACGGTCAGCGCGAGCTGGACGATCCCGATGCCGAACACGATGCCGGCGACCGAGGCGACCACGCCCAGGATCATGGCCTCGAGCAGGACCGAGCGTGCGAGCTGCTTGCGGTCGGCACCGACGCAGCGCAGGAGCGCGAGCGTCCGGGTGCGCTGGGCGACGAGCACCTGGAAGGTGTTCGCGATGACCAGGGCCGCGACGAGCAGCGCGATCGCCGCGAACGTGAGGATCACGTAGGTGAAGACGTCCTCGCCGCCCGTCATCTGGGCGGCCTGCTCCTTGGCGTACTCGGCGCTCGTCCAGACCTCGGTGTCGCCCGCGAGCGAGCCCGTGACGCTCGACCGGACGGCTTCCAGGTCGGCACCGGGCACCAGGGCGACCAGCACCGCGCCGTACGCGGTCGTCGACTCGCCCGGGGCGTAGCTCTCGGCCTCCCAGGCGGTCAGGTCCTCGTTCGACAGGACGCCCGCGCCGCCCACCTGGGCGTACGCGCCCATCGGGTCGTCGAGGGTCCCGACGAGGATCAGCTCCTCGTTCGTGTCGACGTAGGTCCCCGCGGGCGTCTCCTCGCCGGGAGCGGTCTCGTCGGTCGGGGTGGTCTCGCTCGCGTCGGCGGTCGCTCCGTCCTCCGCGCCGGGCGTCCACACCATGCGCACGACCGTCACGGAGTCGCCGAGCCCGAGCCCGAGCCGCTCGGTGACGTCGGACGGCAGGGCGATCTCGCCCGAGCGTGAGGGCATCGCGCCCTCGACGAGCTCCTGGGCCTCGAAGCGCGGGTCCGAGGCGGTCGGGACGACGACCTGGTAGGTGCGCTTGCCCCCCGAGACGAGCTCGAAGGCGCGCAGGACCTGCGGGTCGGCGGCCTCGACGCCCTCGGTCCTGCGGATCTCCGCGAGGCCCGCCTCGTCGATGCCGGCGCTGCTCGCGACCACGAGGTCGGAGTCGGCGAACTGTGCGGCGATCGAGTCGGTCGTGATGCGGTTGATCACGTTCCCGGCGAGCAGCGTCGCCGTGAGGAAGGCGGTCCCGATGAGGATCGCGATGCCGGCGGCGCTGAGCCGCCCGATGCTTCGGCGCATCTGCGCCAGGGTGAGCCGGACCATCAGGCGCGCACCGCCGTCGAACCGGTCGGGCCGGCGGCGAGCGCGTCGGCGGGGTCGCCCTCGAGCGTGCGCAGGGCGTCGAGCCCGGCCAGGACGGACTCGGGGGTCGGGTCGTCGATGTCTCCGGCGATGCGCCCGTCCGCGATGAGGATGACCCGGTCCGCGTAGGCGGCGGCCGTCGGGTCGTGCGTGACCATGATGATGGTGCGGCCCAGCTCGCGGACCGAGCGGCGCAGGAAGCTCAGGACCTCGGCACCCGAGCGCGAGTCCAGGTTGCCCGTGGGCTCGTCCGCGAAGACGACCTCGGGCTTGGCGATGAGCGCGCGGGCGATGGCCACGCGCTGCTGCTGGCCGCCCGAGAGCTCGCTGGGGCGGTGCGTGAGGCGTGCACCCAGGCCCAGGGTCTGGACGAGGGTCGCGAGCCACTCCTTGTCGACCGTCCCGGACGCGAGCTCGATCGGCAGCGTGATGTTCTGCTCGGCCGTGAACATGGGTAGCAGGTTGAACGACTGGAAGACGAAGCCGACACGGTCGCGGCGCAGCCTCGTCAGCTCGTTGTCGCCGAGGGCCGTGATCTCGGTGTCGCCGATGAACCCCTGGCCGCTCGAGGCGGTGTCGAGCCCGGCGAGCAGGTGCATGAGCGTGGACTTGCCCGAGCCGGAGGGGCCCATGATCGCGGTGAACGCGCCCTTCTCGAAGTCCACGTCGACGCCGTCGAGGGCGCGCACGGTCGCCTCGCCCTTGCCGTAGAGCTTGGTCAGGGACCGGGCGCGCACGGCGGGCGTGCCTTGCGCCGGAGGGGTGCCGGGGATGGGCTGGTACACGGTGGTGTCCACGTCTGCTCCAGGGTGTTCGTCGTCGGTCTGCGCCGGTCCCGGGGCGGTGCGCGCGAGGCGTCCGGCGCCGGGACCGAGGGGGTGCGGGAGAGGGCTCAGGCCCTCGTTCCCACCTGATGACGACACTAGGAGCCGGGGCGGGGGCGACGCGTCCGGCGGGAGGCTGGTCCTGGGTGCTGCGGGGGTCATCCCGTGGTCGTACGCCGACCGGGCGCGCCTGCGCCGTCCGTCGCCCGGACGGGACGCGTCCCGGTCCGGACCGCCGGGGGACGGCGGCCCGACGACGTCACGCGCCCGGGCGCACCAGGCCCGTCTCGTAGGCGGTCACCACGGCCTGGACGCGGTCGCGTGCCCCGAGCTTGGCGAGGATCCGACCCACGTGCGTCTTGACGGTGGCCTCGGCGACGAACAGGTCGCTCGCGATCTCGGTGTTCGAGCGACCGCGGGCCATGAGCACCAGGACCTCGCGCTCGCGGTCGGTCAGCGAGGAGATCTGCGCCTGCGCACCCGTGTCGACGAGCTGCTCGGCGGGCAGCGCCACGACGAGGTGCTCGAGGAGCCGGCGCGTCGAGGACGGGGCGATCACGGCGTCTCCCGAGTGGACGGTGCGGATCGCGGCGAGCATCTCCTCGGGCGGGGCGTCCTTGAGGAGGAACCCGCTGGCCCCGGAGCGGATGGCCTCGAGGACGTACTCGTCGAGGTCGAAGGTGGTGAGCACGATGATCCGGGGCACGTGCTGCCCCTCGGCGGCCGCAGCGGTCAGCTGGGCCGTCGCCGCGAGCCCGTCGAGGTGGGGCATGCGCACGTCCATGAGCACGACGTCGACCGGGTGGTCCGCGAGGAGCCGCAGGGCCTGGAGCCCGTCGCCCGCCTCGACCGTGACCTGGAGGTCGGGCTGGGAGTCGATCACCATCCGGAACCCGGCGCGCACTAGCTGCTGGTCGTCGACGAGCGCGACCCGGATGGGGGCCTGCGCGGGGAGGTCGGGCGTGAAGAAGGTGGCGGTCATGGGTCCTGGCGATCGTCGGGTGCGGGTGGGGTCGTGCCGGTCGGGGTGCGTCGACCTATCCTGCCCGACGGCGGGGCGGGGGGCGGGCCCGGGGGCGGCGGCACGGGAGGCGGCGGGACCGGGACGGACCCCGCCGGACGGGGGCGGGCGTACGCCGTCGGGCGGTGGTGCCCCGCCGGGTCCGGGGGCGCCGCCGAGGCCGGGGGACCCGGGGGAGGCGGGGGCGCGGCGCCGTCGAGCCGGGGGATCGGCATGGTGAACCGCACGCGGAACCCGCCCCCGGGTCGGGGCCCCGTCGTGACGGCACCCCCGAAGATGGCCGCACGCTCCCGCATGCCGAGCAGGCCGTAGCCGGGGGCGTGCGAGCCGTCGGCCGAGGCGCCCCGACCGTCGTCGTCGACCGCGAGCTGGAGCACGTCGACGCCCCACGTGACGACGACCGTGACGGTCGGGTCGGGGCCCGCGTGCTTGAGGATGTTCGTGAGCGCCTCCTGGCACACCCGGTACACGGTCAGGCCGGCCCCCGGCGGCAGGGACCGCGGCGTGCCCATGCGGACCAGCGAGACCCGCATCCCGCTCTCGCGGACCTGGGAGACGAGGGACTCGAGGTCGGCGGAGTCCGGCTGGGGGGTGAGCTCCGGGCGGCGGACGGACCCGGTCGTCGTGGGCACGCTCCCGGACGCCGGGCCGGGCGCTCGCGGGCCGGGGCCCGCGGGACCGGACGGAGCCGTCCCTCCGGGGAGGGGGCGCGGCCTGTTGTTCAGACCCGGGGCGTGCGTGAGCTGCGCAGGGCCGGTCCCGGTGGCGGCGTCGAGGTCGTCGGTGCGCAGCACCCCGAGGAGCCTGCGCATGTCGGCGAGGGCGGCCCGGCCCGTCTCCGAGACGGTCGAGAGCGCACGGGTCGCGGCGGCGGGGTCGGTGGCGCCCGCGTACCGACCGCCGTCGGCCTGCGCGATGATCACGGACAACGAGTGCGCGACGATGTCGTGCATCTCGCGCGCGATGCGCGAGCGCTCCGCCGCCGTCGCGATCTGGGCCTGCTGGTCGCGCTCGACCTCGAGGCGCTCGGCACGGTCCACCAGGGCGTTGATGGTCTCCCGGCGCGACCTGCGCACCAGGCCGAACGCCCAGACGGCGAGGAAGCTCAGGGACGAGAGCATCGACGTGAAGACCAGGACGCCCGCGGCCTCGGCAGGGCTGCCTGCCTGCATGGCGATCGAGAGCCCCAGGACGAGCGACCCGGCGAGAGACGAGACCATCGCGGTGCGGTGCGCCCAGCGCGGGCCGTACACCGTGACCGAGTAGAGGGACACCAGGAGCAGGAGGTCCACCGGGAAGAGCGAGACGATCCCGAGGAGCATGTGCAGGAGCGCCGCGGAGTAGACGAGCACCGCCGACAGGGCGGGCCGGGTGCGGCGCCAGGGCAGCGGTGCGAGCATCAACGCGGAGAGCGCGGCCGTCTGGAGGCCGTTCTGGTACCCGCTCGAGAAGTTGAACGCGGCCGACGCCGGGACGAACGCGAGGCCGACGACGATCGTCGTGGTGAGGTCGACGCCGAACCGGTGCCGCTCCCACCACTTGCCCATGTTCTCGTACCAACCCATGCCCGCCAGCCTAGGTGGGGGCGTCCCGCCGGGGCGTCCACCCGTGGGCGGACGGGACGCACGACCGGCGGGGGACCCGGCCCCTCGTGACCACCTGTGACCGTGCTCGTGGCACGGGCGGACCGGGGTCAATCGGGCAGACCCGGGCAGAGCGGGTGTGCTTCGCCAGGGGTGTTCATCAGATGTGTCACGTGCGTCCCACAGGGCCCGCCGGATAACGCCAAAGTTCTGCGAATGCCCTAGCATGATCGAATGACCCACGTACTGCTAGCGGAGGACGACCCGGCGATTGCCGAACCTTTGGCGCGTGCGCTGACGCGTGAGGGTTACAACGTGGTCGTGCAAGGAACTGGTCAAGGAGCGATCGACGCCGCGAACGGTGTCGACATCGTCGTGCTCGACCTCGGCCTCCCGGACATGGACGGCCTGGACGTCGCACGTGAGATCCGCAACAAGGGTCTGACCACGCCGGTCCTGGTCCTCACGGCCCGCGCCGACGAGGTCGACCTCGTCGTCGGCCTCGACGCCGGCGCCGACGACTACGTGACCAAGCCCTTCCGGCTGGCCGAGCTCCTCGCCCGGGTCCGGGCGCTGCTGCGTCGCACCCACGGAGACACGGCCGACGAGGAGGAGCTGGTCGCGCAGGACGTCCGTATCGACGTCGCCGCCCACCGCGCCTTCCAGGGGGACCGCGAGCTGCACCTGACGACCAAGGAGTTCGAGCTCCTGCGCGTGCTCATCGCGAGCGCCGGCTCCGTCGTCGTGCGTGACACGCTCATGCGGGACGTGTGGGGGTCCGAGCCCGTCGGCTCCACCAAGACGCTCGACATGCACGTGTCCTGGCTGCGTCGCAAGCTCGGCGACGACGCGAACTCCCCGCGCTACGTCTCGACGGTCAGGGGCCTGGGCTTCCGCTTCGAGACGGGCGAGGGCTGATCGTCCAGCAGGACTAGCGAAGGAGCCCGGGACCGTGCGTCGACGCGTGCTGCAGGCGACGGTCGCGGCCGTCGCCGTCGCGGTCGTGCTCCTGGGCTTCCCGCTCGCGTTCCTCGGGGCGCAGTTCGTGCTCGCGAGCGAGACCGACCGGCTCCAGCAGCGCGTCGACAACCTCGCCCGGAACGTCGACAACCGGCTGTCCCAGGGGGAGCCCGTCCCGCAGTCGATCCTGGACAACGCGTCCGAGGGGCGCCCCGGGGAGCTGCGCGCCTACGTGTTCGTGAGCCTGCCCGACGGCGAGCAGATGACCGCGGGCGAGATCATCACCGGCCGGGCCAACGAGGCCGCCGACCGCACCAGCCAGAACGCGACCGTCGCCATGAGCACGTCGTTCGCGGACAGCTACTGGAACGCGGCTCAGGTCGTCCTGCTCGTCGTGGCCGCCTCCGTGGTCGCCTTCGCGGCGGGCATCGCGATGGCCGTCTGGCAGGCGAACCGGCTCTCCGCGCCCCTCGTCTACCTCGCGGCCTCGGCCGAACAGCTCGGATCGGGGCAGGTCCGTCCACGCCTCGAGCTCTCGGGCGTGGAGGAGATCGACCTCGTGGCCGCCGAGCTCGCCCGCAGCTCCGACCGGCTCGCCGGTCGCCTGGCTGCCGAGCGACAGTTCGCGTCCGACGCCTCGCACCAGCTCCGCACGCCGCTGACGGCCCTGAGCATGCGGCTCGAGGAGATCTCGATGGCCTCCGACGACCCTGACATCCAGGAAGAGGCGCGGATCTCGCTCGAGCAGGTCGAGCGGCTCGTCACGGTCGTCGACGACCTGCTGACCCAGTCGCGGCGCGCGCAGGGCGGGACGACCGAGGCCGTCCGCCTGATCGACGTCGTCCGTCAGCAGGAGGAGGAGTGGGTCCCGACCTTCGCCAAGGCGGGACGTCGGCTCGTGGTCGACGTGCCCGAGGGGTACCAGGTCCTCGCGACGCCCGGTGCCCTCGCGCAGGTCCTCGCGACCCTCATCGAGAACTCGCTCAAGCACGGTGGCGGCACCACGACGGTGCGTGCCCGCCCGAGCGGCACCAGCGGGGCCGTCGCGATCGAGGTCGGGGACGAGGGGGAGGGCGTCTCCGACGAGATGGCCTCACGCGTCTTCGAGCGCGGCGCGACGTCGGGGGCGGGCACCGGGTTGGGGCTGGCGCTCGCGCGGGACCTCGCCGCGGCCGACGGAGGACGGCTCGAGCTGGCGCAGCGGCGCCCACCCGTCTTCGTGCTCTTCCTCGCGGGCGTGCCCCGCACGCTCGACCCGCGGATCGTCCTCCCGACGGGGACGTCGATCTCCTCGTCCGGGGGCCGCAGGCGTCGACGTCGCGGAGGACGCGGCTCGGGCGGCGAACCCCGCTAGCTGGGCTCCGCGGGCCCCTCGGGCTCGCAGGAGTGCGTGCCCGCGCCCGACGGTCGGACGACGGGAGCGGGGGCGACGGTCAGCGCGTCGCCCCGGACGCCGCGTAGTCGCGCCGGAGGGTGTCGGCCAGCTCCAGGAACGCGGCGTCCCCCGTCATCAGCCCGAGCGTGTCCAGCTGGTTGGCGACGCCACGATGGTACGGCTCCGACCGCCACGACGTGTCCTTGCAGTACTGCGCGATGCAGTAGTAGGAGATCGCGTCCTCGAGCCGGAACGCGGAGAACTGTCGGCGGACGGTCGTCACGGCGCCGTCCCACAGCGCCAGCACCTGGTCGTCGTGGTCGACGAAGGTGAGATAGTCGTAGAGGCCCCAGGCCGAGTAGACGTGCCCGTTCACGACCTGGGTCGGCGCGACCGTGCCACGGGCGTCGGGGTACTCCTCGAACCACAGGTCGCCGGCGATCACGTGGGCGAACCACGGACCGTCCCCGGGGCCGTCGGCACGGTAGGTCGCGACGATGCTCGTCGCGGCGTCGCGCCACCGCGTGTCACCGGTCACGCTCCACAGCCGTGAGACGAGGGAGAGCGCCTGGCCCTGCGCCATGCCCGAGTACCAGGGGGCGGTGAGCGTCATCCCCTGGTCGCCGTTCAACGCGTAGTCGAACGGGTAGGGGAACCACCGTGCCCCGGCGATCTCGTCCGACCCGTCGAGCAGGGCCTCCCCGTTCGCGATCGCGCGGCGCAGGTACTCGGGATCGTCGGTCTGCCGGTAGGACTCGACGGCACGGAGCGCATACATCGCCATGGCGACGGGATGGTAGACCGGCTCCGCGAAGCCCTCCCACGGGACGGCGCGGACACCGCGGTCGTCGACGGGCTGGTCAGGGTCGTCGAGGTCGAGGAGCGTCGAGTAGGTGCGGGGGAGGATCTCGTGCGCGGCGTAGGCAGACGTGTGCCATCGCTCCGTGCTGGGCTCGGTGGCGGTCTCCGCCGTGCACCCCGTCAGCGTGACGAGGACGGCGGCCGTGAGAAGGCTCGTTCGCCTGAGCATGTCGCCACCCTAGGCCGGGGTGACGCCGTGGGCGGCGCGACGCACCGGGCACGGCGTGACGGTCGCCGCCGACGACCGCGGTGCGGTCAGACGCCCGTGAAGACGATCCTGCGATAGCTCGCGTAGCGGAAGAGGTTGGCCAGGGCGAGGCCGACGACGTTCGCGGAGATGTTCTCCGCGAACGGCGACGTCAGGCCCAGGACGCTCGTCGTGAAGGCGAGGCACCCGAGCGAGATGGCCATGCCGACGGCGTTCACGAGCAGGAACACGACCAGCTCGCGCGTGCGCCGCGCGGTGCGTCGGTCGGAGAACGTCCAGTAGCGGCTGCCGAGCCACGACACCAGCGTCGACACCGCGACGGCGAACGCCTTTGCCTCGAGAGGGCTCGAGCTGAGCGCCTCCCAGGGGCCGAACCGCAGGAGGTTGAAGACGCCGAGGTCGACGAAGAACGCGATGGTCCCGACGAGGCTGAAGCGGCCGAGCTCAAGCAGGCGCGCGGCGACGCGCGCGCTGCGCGCACCACGAGCAGGGCCGCCGACCGGCGCGCGGACGGCTCGGGTGCCGCGGGCGGTGGACGGCCCGGCGGGCTCGAGCGCGAGCTCGTCGACCTGGCTGGGCATGCTCGGCAGGGTACGCCGTGGACCTGGGAAAGATTGCCAGGAGCAACCGCCGGGTGGGACGCGTCGGCCGACGGCCGGCCGAGCGACTACCCTCGGTACACGTGTCAGCACCAGTGATCGCCGTTGTCGGAGGCGGGCAGCTCGCCCGCATGATGGCCCCTGCGGCCGGTGAGCTCGGGGTGCACCTGCGGGTGCTCGTCGAGGCTCCTGGATCGTCGGCGGCCCAGGTCGTGACCGACGCCCCCGTGGGCGCCGCGGCCGACGAGGCCGCGATCCGTGACCTCATCACCCCCTCGGACGGGCGGGCGCCCGCCGACGTCCTCACGTTCGAGCACGAGCACGTCCCCAACGACCTGCTGACCGACCTCATCGAGCACGGCACCCCGGTGCGGCCCGCGCCGCACGCCCTGGTCCAGGCCCAGGACAAGATCGTGATGCGACGGCGCCTGACCGAGCTCGGTGCTCCCTGCCCGCGCTGGGCCCCCCTGCCGCTCGACCCCGAGCAGGGGCGCGCGACGCTCGCCGCCTTCCTCGACGAGGTCGGCGGCCAGGCGGTCGTCAAGACGTCCCGTGGCGGCTACGACGGCAAGGGCGTCCGCGTCGTGTCCTCGGCCGACGACGCCACGGACTGGCTCGTCGCCGCGGCAGCAGGCGGCCCGCAGCTCCTCGTCGAGGAGAAGGTGCCGTTCACGCGCGAGCTCGCGGTCCTCGTGGCACGTCGGCCCAGCGGTGAGGTCCGCACCTGGCCCGTGGTCGAGTCGATCCAGCGGGACGGCGTGTGCGCCGAGGTCGTCGCCCCCGCCCCGGACCTGAGCGACGACGAGGCCCGGCGGGCGCGCCAGGTCGCGGTCGAGATCGCCGAGGGCCTCGACGTGACGGGCGTGCTGGCCGTCGAGATGTTCGAGCTGCTCGACGGCTCGGCGGACGGACCCCCTGTACGCCGCGTCCTGGTCAACGAGCTGGCGATGCGACCCCACAACTCGGGCCACTGGACCATCGACGGCTCGGTCACGAGCCAGTTCGAGCAGCACCTGCGCGCGGTCCTCGACCTGCCGCTCGGCGACACGTCGCCCACGGCGCCGTGGACCGTCATGGCCAACGTGCTCGGCTCGAGCCTGCCCGCGCTCACCGACGCGCTGCCGGAGGTCCTGGGCGCGTTCCCCGACGCCCGCGTCAACCTGTACGGCAAGGACGTGCGCCCGGGCCGCAAGCTCGCCCACGTGAACGTGAGCGGCCAGGACCTGGGCGAGGTCCGCCGTCGGGCGCTGGGCGCAGCCGCTCTGCTGCGCGGCGAACCCCTCCCCACGGACCCCACCACCGACGAGACGAAGGCCTGAGACATGTCCGAGAACACCGCTGTGGTCGACAACCCCGTCGTGGGGATCGTGATGGGCTCCGACTCCGACTGGCCCGTCATGCAGGAGGCAGCGACCGCGCTGCGCGAGTTCGGCGTGGCCGTCGAGGTCGACGTCGTCTCGGCCCACCGCATGCCGACCGAGATGATCGACTACGGTCGCAGCGCCGCCGAGCGCGGGCTGCGCGTGATCGTCGCGGGCGCCGGGGGAGCCGCGCACCTGCCGGGCATGCTCGCTGCCGTCACGCCGCTGCCGGTCATCGGGGTGCCCGTCCCGCTGCGGTACCTCGACGGCATGGACTCGCTCCTGTCGATCGTCCAGATGCCCGCGGGCGTACCCGTCGCGACCGTCTCGATCGGGGGCGCGCGCAACGCGGGTCTGCTCGCCGCGCGGATCCTCGCCTCCGGCGTGGACGACGGCGCGGTGCGCCTGCGCGAGAAGATGGTCGCCTTCCAGGACGGGCTGAGCGAGCAGGCGCACGCCAAGGGGGCCGCGCTGCGCGCCTCGGTCGCGGGGGAGCGCCGGACCGGGTTCGGGGCCTAGGCGCGCCGCACGGGCGGGCCGCACGGCCGCGCGGCCAGGGGCCACGGCCCGGAAGGGCCCGCCCGCACGGAGCGGGCCCTTCCGGACATGCCTACTACTGCGGTAGCCCGCCGACGACGCCCGCGGGCAGCGTGCCGTCCCGGACGTCGGTCCAGAACGCGGGGCTGAGGTCCGGGTCGAGCTGCACGGTCGAGCCCACACCACCCGGACGGTAGTCCGGGTTGGAGATGGGCGGCGTACCCGTCACACCCTCCGGCCCGTTCGCCTCGCGGAACGCGAGCACCAACCTGCCGAGGTCGACGATCCCGGTCTTCTCGTCGACGACCAACGACGCCAGGCCGGCGTCGAGGAGCGAGACCTGGCTCCAGGGCTGGACCAGCAGGCTCGTGTCGGCAGCCTCCTTGCTCACGGCGCCGATCACCTGCCGCTGACGCTCCGCACGGCCGATGTCGCCCTGGGCGTCCGCGTAGCGCATGCGCGAGAAGGCCAGCGCGGTCTTCCCGTCCGCGACGTGGCAGCCCGCGGTCCAGACGAGCTCGCTCCGGGCGTCGTCCACGTCGTAGTCGAGGCACAGCTCGACGCCACCGACCGCGTCCACGATCCCCGCGACGCCTCCGAACCCGATCTCGACGTAGTGGTCGACCGTCAGACCGGTGAGCCCCTCGACGGTCTGGACGAGCAGCGGCGCCCCGCCCCACGAGTAGGCGGCGTTCAGCTTGGCCGGACCCTTGCCCGGGATCTCCGCGAACGTGTCGCGCGGCAGGCTGATGAGCGACGCGGGCCCGCTGCGTGGCTTGTGGAGGATCATGATCGTGTCGGTACGCGCGCCCTCCGTACCGTCCTCGCTGAAGCCCTCGCCGCGAGCGTCGGAGCCCGCGAGCAGGTAGGTCTGCCCAGGGGTTCCCGCGGCCCCGGACAGGGCGTCGACGTGCTGGATCTTGCCGTTCGCCCACACGAGCAGCCCGATCGGCCACGCGAGGAGGAGGACGAGCACGAGGACCCCTGCCGTGGCGAACAGGCGCCGCTTGCGCACCCGGACGCGGGGCGCCCCGGCGCGAGGAGTCCCGTCGACGGGGCGGCCGGGAGCTCCCTGCGAACCCGGAGCCCGGGGCGGGCGCTGACGCGAGGTGGCAGGGCGAGGCCCCGCCGCCCGGGCGCCGGACGCGGGCCGGACTGCGGCCCCCTGCGCGACGCGGGTGCCCGTGGGGCCGACCTCTCGGACGGACGAGGACCCTCCCGACGGCGCCCGGCGCCCCTGGGCCGGCGGAAGCGACGGTGGTGGTTCGGCGCCGTTCACGGAGCGTCGTGGGGTGCTGTCGCCCGCACCCGTCCGCTGGCGACCGACTCCCCGTGCGGGGATCGCCGACGGCGGCGTCCCCGGACGGGCCTGCGGCGCAGGGTCTCGGCGTGACGACTGACGCCGGATCCGCGGCTCGCCCGCCGGCGGGACCTGGACGTCCGGGGCGATCGGTTCGACGGGCCGACGCCGCGCGGAACCGTTCGAGCCGACCGGGATGGCGTCGTCCGCGCTGGGCGGGCGTTCCGTGCGGCCCGGCTGAGGCGTGAAGCTGGGCGGACGGGTCCGGTCCGACGGGATCTCGTCACGGGACATGATGACCTCAGCCGCCGACCCGTGCGCCGTCGTCGCGGCGCACGTCGACCTGGACCGACCGCGTGTGCAGGCCGGTCTCTGCGGACGGGGAGGGGCAGCTCTGGCGCCACGAGGGCCGCTGACCTGCGGCAGTGCCGGTGGCGGAGAGGGAGGGCCGAGGAGACGTCACGGCTAGAGCCTATTGCGGCACGGGTGAGGACCGGCAAGCGGGCGGAGCGCTTCGGGTGGAGGACTTGTGCAGATCAGGCCGCGGGAGGGGGAGTGTCCTCCGGCTTGGCCACGGACTCGATCCGTGCCTCGGCGAGGCTCAGCTCCCGCGTCAGGAGCGTGATCTTGCGCGAGAGCTGGTTCGCCCGCCGATGGCTCGTCGCGATGTAGCTGACGAACGCGATCACGAGCGCGTAGAGCAGGAGGTCGGTCCCACGGCCGACCCCGATGAGGTTGGCGAGGTACGACAGGGCCTGAGGGAAGACGATGGCGGCGACGGACGCGACCACGAAGCCCGCGAGCAGCAGCCTGCGGATGGCCTGGTGGCGTGCGTCGGCGGTCGACCGCGTGAGGAGGACGGCGACGACGGCGATCGCTGCGAGGAGGATGACCTGAATCAGCATGAGGAGCCCTTCCGGTCTACTTGAAGACCAGGTCGACGAGGATGTTGACGGAGTTCCAGAGCGACTGTCCCTTGCCGCGCGAGTAGTCCGTGTACAGGACGTGGACCGGGTGCTCTCCCCACGGGAGGCCGGTGCGCCCGAGCTGGAGCACGATCTCGCTGGCGTGGGCCATGCGGTCCTGGTGGAGGTCCACCGTGCGCGCCGCGTCGACCCGCAGGACGCGCAGACCGTTGTGGGCGTCCGTGAGCCTCAGTCCCGTGCTGCGGTTGGTGAACCAGACCGCCGTGCGGAGCACGGCCCGCTTGAGCAGCCCCGGCCGCGTCCGGTCGTCGAGGAAGCGTGACCCGAACACGATGGCCAGGTCCTCGGAGCGGGCCCTCTCGACCATCGAGACGGCGTCCTCCACCTGGTGCTGCCCGTCCGCGTCGAACGTCACGACGTAGGCGGCACCGGGCCGGCTCCGCGCGTACTCGATGCCTGTCTGCAGCGCTGCACCCTGGCCGAGGTTCACGGCGTGCCGCAGGACCGTCGCGCCGGCCTCCCGGGCGCGGGCGGCCGACTCGTCCGAGCTGCCGTCGTCGACGCAGACGATGTGCGGGAACGTCCGCAGGGCCGCACGGACGACGTCGCCCACCACCTCGGCCTCGTTGTACAGCGGGACCACGAGCCAGACGTCGTCGAGCGTCCGACGGTCCGGCGAAGGGGCGACGAGGGTCGACTCGGTGAGGCCGGGCGCCTCAGGGGATTCCATGGCACGTATTCTTGCAGGCCGACCTGACCGGTCGATGTCACGACCGTGCGGTGGTGCCCCGGTCGCACCGCCCGGTGACGTCGTGATGCACGCCGTGACCGTGGTCGATGTCACTGTGCGCGCCGTCTAGAGTGTTCCTGGGCTACTGAGATCTCGAAGGGATTTTTCATGACCATTCGCATCGCCCCCAGCGCCGATGTCTCCGACGACGCGAGCATCGGTGAGGGCAGCCAGATCTGGCATCTCGCTCAGGTGCGAGAGGGCGTCAGACTGGGCGAATCATGCGTGGTCGGACGAGGCGCCTACATCGGCACCGGAGTCCAGGTGGGTCGACACTGCAAGATCCAGAACTACGCACTCGTCTATGAGCCGGCGACCCTGGCTGACGGAGTCTTCATCGGCCCGGCCGCAGTCCTCACGAATGACACCTACCCCCGTGCTATCAATCCTGACGGCTCGCTGAAGAGCGCTGACGACTGGCACGCGGTCGGTGTGACGATCGAGAAGGGCGCGTCCATCGGAGCACGTGCCGTCTGCGTGGCGCCTGTGACGGTCGGAGCCTGGGCAACCGTGGCTGCCGGTGCCGTCGTCACCAGAGATGTCCCTCCCCACGCGATCGTCGTCGGTGTGCCGGCGCGGCAGGTGGGGTGGGTCGGGTACGCGGGTCAGCCGCTCGAACGACAGGGGGACCACTGGGTCTGCCCGGTGAACGGCACCCGTTTCGAAGAGCACGAGAACTCCATCAGAGAGGTAGTGGCCCCATGAGCCAGGCGCTTATCCCAGCAGCCAAGCCGATCGTCGGCGACGAGGAGCGAGAGGCGGTCGACCGTGTCCTACGCAGCGGGATGATCGCCCAGGGCCCGGAGGTCGCGGCCTTCGAGAAGGAGTTCGGTGACGTCCTGGTGGGCGGCCGCACCTCGGTCGCCGTGAACTCGGGCACCTCGGGTCTGCACCTCGGGCTCCTGGCTGCGGGAATCGGTCCCGGCGACGAGGTCATCGTCCCGTCCTTCACGTTCGCCGCCACGGCGAACTCGGTCGCGCTCACGGGGGCGACCCCGGTCTTCGCCGACATCGAGCCCGAGTACTTCTGCCTCGCCCCTGACGCCGTCCGGGCCGCGGTGACCGAGCGGACCAAGGCGATCATGCCGGTCCACCTCTACGGCCACCCCGCCGACATGCCGGCGCTCCAGGCGATCGCGGACGAGCACGACCTGCTCCTCTTCGAGGACGCCGCCCAGGCGCACGGGGCCTCGCTCGGCGGGCGCCCCGTCGGCAGCTTCGGCGCGTTCGCGATGTTCAGCCTCTACCCGACCAAGAACATGACGTCGGGCGAGGGCGGCATGGTCTCGTGCGCGACCGACGAGATCGCGCGCAACGTCCGCCTGCTGCGCAACCAGGGCATGGAGAAGCAGTACGCCAACGAGGTCGTGGGCTTCAACGCCCGCATGACCGACGTCCACGCGGCGATCGGTCGCGTGCAGCTCACCAAGGTCGGTGGCTGGACCGCTGACCGCCAGCGCAACGCGGCCTTCCTCGACGCGCACCTCGAGGGGGTCGTCACCCCGCGCGTCGCCGACGGCGCCGTGCACGTCTACCACCAGTACACGATCCGCGTCTCCGAGGACCGTGACCGGGTCGTGACCGCTCTGCGCGAGGAGCACGGCGTGGGGTCGGGGGTCTACTACCCGATCCCGAACCACCGTCTCGAGAGCCTCAAGCACTTCGCTCCGGGCCTGGAGCTCGCGGAGACCGAGAAGGCCGCGGCAGAGGTCATCTCGCTGCCCGTGCACCCGTCGCTGTCGGCCGAGGACCTCGACCGCATCGTGACCGGCGTCAACGCCGTCGTCAAGGCAGGTGCATGATGGCGAACCTCAGGGCCGGACTCATCGGCATCGGAGCGATGGGGCGCCACCACGCACGCGTGCTGCGTGAGCTCCCCGGCGTGGACCTCGTCGCGATCGCGGACCCGGGCGGCGACCCGTACGGCGTCGCGGGTGACCTCGAGCTCCTGCGCACCGTCGACGAGCTGATCGCCGCACGGATCGACATCGCGGTCGTCGCGGTGCCGACACGGCTCCACGAGGAGGTCGGGCTCGCGCTCGCCGCCGCAGGGGTCCACACCATGGTCGAGAAGCCCATCGCCGAGAACGGCGAGGCGGGCGCGCGCGTCGCGCAGGCGTTCAAGGACGCCGGTCTCGTGGGGTGCGTCGGACACATCGAGCGTTTCAACCCTGCGCTGCAGGAGATGCGTCGGCGCATGGAGGCCGGCGAGCTCGGTGAGGTCTACCAGATCGCTACCCGTCGCCAGGGCCCGTTCCCGGCGCGCATCGCCGACGTCGGCGTGGTCAAGGACCTCGGGACCCACGACATCGACCTGACCGCGTGGGTGGCGCAGAGCCCGTACCAGTCGATCACGGCGAAGACGGCTCACCGGAGCGGCCGCCCGCACGAGGACATGGTCCTCGCGACGGGACAGCTGCAGAACGGCGTGATCGTCAACCACATCGTGAACTGGCTCTCTCCCATGAAGGAGCGGCTCACGATGGTGACCGGCGAGCGCGGGGCCTACGTCGCGGACACCGCGAGCGCCGACCTGACGTTCTACGCCAACGGTGTCATCCCGACCGAGTGGGAGTCGATCACCGCGTTCCGCGGTGTCTCCGAGGGCGACATCGTCCGCTACGCGATCGCCAAGCGTGAGCCGCTGCGTGTCGAGCACGAGGCGTTCCGCGACGCGGTGCTCGGGGTCAGCGACGACGTGGTCACGATGGAGGAGGGGCTGCGGACGCTGAGGGTGGCCGAAGCAGTCCTCGACTCGGCGGCACGTGGCGTCACGGTTGAGCTCTGACGTCCTGAGCGAGGGGCACCCGGCGCGTCGTGCGCTGGTGCCCCTCGCTGTCGTCGTCACGGCAGGGGCACAGCTCGTCCGGCTCCTGGCCGCCCAGGACTCCGGTGCGGTGGTCCTGCCGACGTCGACCTTCGTGATCGTCGCGCTGTCGGTCTGTCTCGTCTGGCCCGTCGGGCAGTGGTTCGTCCTGCGGCGACTCCTCGGGGACGACCCCTGGAGCCAGGCGTGGGCGACGCTCGCGGTCCTCGCGGTCGGTTGGTACCCCTGGCTGACCCTGACGACCCTGCCGCCGCGGGACGTCGTGGCCGTCTCCTTCCTGCCCGTGGCCGTCGGGCTGTTCCTCGACGGTCGGACCCGTCGTGGTGCCCGACGCGTCGTGGAGCTGGTCGCGGGACCTGCCCTGGCCGTGGCCGTCGCGGTCGTGCTGTCCGGCGTGGCGTCGCGTGCTCCTGGCCCGGCGACGCCCGAGACCCCTGCACAGGCGGCCGGCGAGGTCCTGCTCGGTACCGCGCTGCGGCTGCCCCCGGCCTGGCTCGGTGGTGCGCTGGTCGTGTGCGGGGTGGTCTGGTTGGTCCTCGGGCGACGGTGGCTGGTCCTGCCCGCCGTCCACGTCGTGCTCGGCGTGCTCTACGTCCTCGCGTCGTCCCCCTGGATCCCGTACCTGGGATACGCCGCGTGGACGTCGCTGCCGCCCGCCACCGTGTTCGTGGCGTGCCTCGGTGTGAGCGGTTCGCTGCTCGCCGGGGCCGGGGCGGCGTCTCTGCTCGCGCTGGCGCGCGGCATGCGTCTCGGCCGGTGGCCGATGGTGCTGCTCGCCGTCGTGGCGCTGGGGATGGCGGTGATGTCCGACACGGGCCTCGTCGCCGGACTCGTCTCCGGGGTCGTCGCCGTCACCACCTGACTCTTCGTCGGGAACGTCCGAATGGTCGCGACGCGCCCGGGGGACCGTGAGGGCTGTCGTCGCCCCGACGCACATAGGGCCACGTATGGTCGGTGAGCGGAGTGCGCGCCAAGACGTGAGACGAGGGGCGACAGGCATGAGGAATCGACGCGACAGAAGAGGGCTGGCGTTCGGGACGGTGCTCGTGCTGAGCAGCGTCGCTGCGGTCGCGCCCGTCCAGGCGACCGAGCAGGGCGTCGGCACGGCGGTCACGGTGGACGACGACACGGGCGTCGCCGCGGCCGAGGCGACGTTCACCCTGGAGGAGGACCCCGCGCTGGCCGACGAGATCGCCGACCAGGCGGCCTCGAGCTCGGACCCGCTGGTCGACGAGAGCACGCCCCAGGCTGTGCCACCGGCGGCTGCAGCGCCCGGAGCGCGGGCTCTGGCCGTCCAGGACGCCCTGCTGTCAGCCGCTGGTCCGGGTGCGGGCTACGCGACGGTCGGGGTCACCTGGGACGCAGGGACGGCACCGGACGGGGTCGACGTCGCGGTCCGTACCCGCGAGGGCGAGACGTGGAGCGACTGGGTCCCGCTCGAGCTCGAGGGCCTGAGCGCGCCCGGTGACCCCGCGCCGTCCGGCCCGACGGACGGGCCCGCACCGCGCGACGGCACCGAGCCCCTGCTCGTCGGCGTCGTCGACGAGGTCCAGGCGGTCGTCCGTGGGGTGGGTGACGACCTCCCGGTCAACCCCGAGCTGGTCATCATCGATCCTGGGAGCGACACCACCTCCGGGGCGCCGGATGCGTCCGCGGCCGGTGGGACGGCCGACGGTACGGCCGACGTCGACGACCTCGGCGGCGTCCAGCTCGTCGCGAACCGTCCGACGACGGGGGTCCCCGAGGCCGGCGCGGTCTCCTCGCTCGACGCGTCCGCGCTGTCCGTCGCGTCCGCGGTGGACCTCGCCGAGCCGACGACCGCGTTGTCGGCGACGGCTGCGCTCCCCTCAGCGGTGAGCGCCCCCGTCCCGGCGATCCGGTCGCGCGCTCAGTGGGGTGCCGACGAGTCGCTCATGAAGTGGACGCCCCAGATCGGCGTCGTCAAGGGAGCCGTGATCCACCACACCGCCGGGTCGAACAACTACACGGCTGCGAACGTGCCCTCGATCCTGCGGGGCATCTACACCTACCACGCGTCGTCGCGCGGTTGGGGGGACATCGGGTACAACTTCCTGGTCGACAAGTTCGGCGGGATCTGGGAGGGCCGCAGCGGCGGGATCGACCGGGCGGTGATCGGGGCGCACGCCGTGGGCTTCAACTCCGAGCTCTTCGGAGTCTCGGTGCTCGGGAACTACCAGGAGGTCGCGGTCCCGCAGGCGGCCGTCAACTCGGTGAGCCGGGTCGTCGCCTGGAAGCTCGCCCTCCACGGGGTCCGTCCCGACGGGACCGCGGTGGTCGGTGGCGTCCGGCGCCCGGTCGTCGTGGGGCACCGCGACGTCGGTCAGACGAGCTGCCCGGGGGCGTACCTCTACCCGCTGCTCGGGAGCATCCGTGCCTCGGCGACGTCGCTCCAGGGGACCGTGCTCGACCGCGGCCCGACGCACGACCTGACCGGAGGCTCGGCACCGGACCTCGTGCTGCGCGGAGCGGCCGGCGTGTCGCTCGGTACCGCGAGCGCCTCGGGGTGGCGCCCCGCCGCGCTCGTCGGCAGCGGGTGGACCGGCCCCAAGACCATCGCGCCCGGTGACTGGGACGGTGACAAGGTGCCCGACCTCATGCTGCTCGGCACGGACGGCCGGCTCTGGCTGTACCCCGGGACCGCCGCCGGGGGCTGGGGTGCCAAGCGGGTGATCGGCACCGGCTGGCAGACGATGAACCTGATCATCGGGGGGCACGACTGGAACGGCGACGGGAGGCCCGACCTGCTGGCCAGGCAGGCCCGCGACGGTTCGCTCTGGCTCTACCCGTCGGCAGGCCAGGGGCGGTTCGGCGCGGCACGGAAGATCGGCGTCGGGTGGAACGGCATGACGTCCCTCTCGATGGCGGGTGACCTGCGCGACGGACGCCCGGCGCTGGCCGCGAGGGGCGCGGACGGCGTCCTCCGCACCTACGTCGGCGACGGCAAGGGAGGGTTCTCGGGCAAGGTGCTCACGCTGGGTACCGGGTGGAACGCCATGACGGCGATCATCGGAGCAGGAGACCTCAACGGCGACGGGAACGCGGACCTCGCCGTGCGGGACTCGGCCGGCAACCTGTGGACCTACGCGGGGGACGGAGCGGGGGGCTACCTGGGTCGGTCGCGCATCGGCACGGGGTGGCAGGGGTTCACCGCTGTCCTGGCCGCCGGGCGTGCTGGACCCGGGCAGGACTTCTACGCGATCGCGGCCGGTGGTGCTCTCTACCGGTACGTCTACCAGGGGAGCGGGGCCATCGACCGGACGGTCGCGACGGGGATCTCCTCGTCCGGCGTCGCCGAGGCGATCGCACCCGGGGACTGGAACGGCGACGGGCGCCCCGACCTGCTGACGAGACGGACCAACGGAGCCCTCTACCTCCACGCAGGGCTGTCGGGGGGCGGGTTCGACAAGGCGGGGCGGCAGATCGGCACCGGCTGGAACGTGATGAGCCAGGTCGTCGCCGCCGGTGACTGGCTCGGGACGGGCGTGCCCGGCCTGGTCGCGCTCAACCGGTCGACGGGTCGCATCTGGTTGTACCCGGGAGACGGCAGGGGAGGGTTCGGCGTGCCGCTCCAGCTCGCGTCGGGTGCCTCCTCGGTCGACATGATCGTCAGCGTCGGCCAGTGGGCCGGAGCGATGGCACCGGACCTCGTCACGCGCGAACGGGGGACGGGACGGCTGCACCTGCGTCGGGGGAACGGGGGAGCGACCCTCGGGGCGCCGACACTGATCGGTACGGGGTGGGCCTCGTTCTCGGCGATCGTCGGCTCGGGTGACGCGGACGGCGACGGGAAGCCAGACATCCTCGCGGTGGGCGCCGACCAGAAGGTCTACCTCTACCCGGGGAACGGTGCGTCGGGGTTCCTGTCGTCCCGTGTCTTCGGGAGCGTACCCGCAGGGACCACGGCCTCCTGACGGCCTCTGGGGGACCGTCGACGGGACGGGTCGTCCGCAGCCTCCGCGCTGCCGGACGGCCCGTCCCGTCGTGCTCGTGCGGTCGGGCGGACCGCGTAGGGTCGTTCACTGCACGGAGCCGCAGAGGGCTCTGACGTCCGAAGGCTGGTGGAACGCTGGTGAACGTGATGGAACTGATCCCTGGGCTCGCGCTGATCCTGGCGCTCTGGTGGGGGCCAGGACTCCTGGTCGGGGCCGCCCTCGGCCTCGGCTGGCGCGCGCTCGTCGGGGTCGCACCACTCATCAGCGTCGGGGTGCTGACTGCCGTCGGCGTCTGGTCCGGGGTCGTCGGGCTGCCGTGGAACCTCGCCCGGGCCTCGGTCGCCGTCGTCGTCCTCGCGGCGATCACGCTGGCAGTGCGTCTCCTTCTCGAACGACGTCGGCGCTCGACGCCGGCCGTCGCAGACCGGGCAGACCCCGCCGCGGGGTCGGGGACGACGGGCGTCGAACCAGGGGACGGCACACCGCGCCTCGAAGGAAGGGCGCTCGCCGTCGTCGCGGTCGGCGTCCTCCTGGGGGTCGTGGTCGGCGCCGTGATCTGGTGGCGGGGCACCGACGGCCTGGTCCTCATGAACCAGGACTGGGACATCCCGTGGCACGCCAACATGATCCGCCTGATCGCGGAGGCCGAGGAGTGGACGACCTCCCTCGCGGGGAACTTCGCGTACTACGACACCGTCGTCGAGGACGCACCGATCAGGAACTACCCGATCGCCTTCCACGCCATCGCGGCGCTCGCCTGGCCCGGCTCGGGACTCGCCGTGCCGCAGTTCCTGGGGCTGTTCCAGATGATGATCGTGGCGGTGCAGCTCCCGTTGTCCGCGGCAGCGCTGACCTGGCACCTGACGCGCCGCAGCGGGGCGACCGCGCTCGCCGCGCTGGCGGCCACCATGCTCAGCTCCTTCCCCTACGACCTGCTGTTCCGCGGGCCGCTGATCCCTCTCGTCGCGGGCCTGGCGCTGCTCGGCCCGTTCGTCGTCGCGGCGGCCCGGTCCGACCAGCACCTCGCGTGGCGCTGGCGGCTCGTGGCGGGTATCGGCGCCGTCGGGCTGTTCGGGGCCCACGCCAGCATCGCGGTCGTCGCGGTCGTCGTGCTCGTCGCGTGGTTCGCCCTGGCGGTCCCGGCAACACCCCGGGCCTTCGCCCGGCGTGGCCTGGGGCTCGTGACGATCGGGGTGATCGCCGCGGTGCTCGCAGGTCCCCTCGTCCTGGAGATGCTGCGGGAGTCCGGTCGGGTGTCGGAGATCACCTGGCCCGCGTACGAGACGGTGCCGCAGGCGTTCGGGGAGGTCCTGTTCCTCTCGCACGGGAACACGATGGCGCAGTGGGGCTGGGCGATCCTGCTCGTCGTGGGGTGCTTCGCGATGCTCAGGTCCGCCCGCGTGCGCTGGTACCTGTTCGCCTTCCTCGTCGCGGTCGCGGTCGCGGCCATGACCGCCGGGTCGGACGGGGAGCTCATCACCTCGTTGACCGCCTTCGTCTACAACGACTCGTGGCGACTCGTCGGGTTCGCCACGCTCCTCGCCGTGCCCGTGATCGGGATGGGCGGTCAGCGGGTCGCGGACGCCGTGGTGCAGGCGTGGCGTGGGACCAGGTTCCGAAGGGTGGGCGTCGTCGCGTCGGCGGTCCTGGCAGCCCTCCTGCTGAGCCTCGTGGTGCGCGCCGACGTCGCGCGCAACGTCTGGACCCTGCAGCGCGGCTACCGGGAAGGAAGCACCGTGACGGCGGCCGAGCGGCAGATGATGGAGTCCTTGACGGCGATCGTGCCGCCCGAGGGACAGGTGCTCAACGACGCGTGCGACGGTTCGGTCTGGATGTTCGCCCTCGCCGACCGGATGCCCATGATCCGGCACTTCGAGATCGTCCCGACGGACCGTCAGCTCCTGCTGCTCAACCGTTTCAACCAGTTCGACACCGACCCCGAGGTGCAGCAGGCCGCGGCCGAGCTGGGCATCACCCACGTCTACGTGAGCGACGGACGGGTCAGGGGCTATCTCCCTCGTCCGGCGGGCCTCGAGGACCTCGACCAGGTCGAGGCCCTCGAGAAGGTCGCCGAGAACGAGGTGGCGCGGGTCTACGAGATCGACTGGGACCGCGTCCCCGGCAGCGAGACGCTGCTCGCCGAGGCCGCGGCGTCCCAGGAGAGACGCCCCGGCGTGCCCGGCATCTGGCAGTCGCTCGACCCTGCACCCCTCGAGGACCAGAACGCCGTGTGCATCTGAGCCGGGTGCGCGTCAGAAGATGCGTTCGATCGAGCTCCATCCCGTGCCGACCTGGCGACGCGCCTGGAACGAGCTTCCCGACCACGGGTAGAGGTACATCCTGCCCGTGCTGTCCGACGCGAGCAGGTCCGGGACGCCGTCGCCGTCCCAGTCGTCGACCGGGAGGAGCAGGCGCATCCCGCTCCAGCCGTTGCCGATGCGGACCGGGCTGAAGCCGCCGGTGCCGTTGCCGCGGTAGAGGAGGAGGTCTCCGGTCTGCGACCGGGCCAGGAGGTCCGCCGTGCCGTCACCGTTCCAGTCGCCCGCGCCGAGGACCGC
This sequence comes from Oerskovia sp. 140933, assembly GCF_059651515.1. NCBI lineage: Bacteria > Bacillati > Actinomycetota > Actinomycetes > Micrococcales > Cellulomonadaceae > Oerskovia > Oerskovia sp. 140933. Next base: position 46,570 of record NZ_JAMXIO010000020.1, on the reverse strand, counting down.
GGTCATGCTCGACCAGCCCGGCCCGACGAAGCGTCTCGCCCCGAACCCGCCCGTGCCGTTCCCGGGGTACAGCCACATGGACCCGGAGGTGTCGATCGCCAGGAGGTCTGCGTCGCCGTCGCGGTCGACGTCCCCCGGAGCCAGGATCGTCGACATGGAGCTCCACCCCGGGCCGACGACGGAGCGAGGGCCGAAACGGCCTGCGCCGTCGGAGGGGTACCGGTACAGGGTCCCCTGAGCGCTGACCGCGAGGACGTCCGGGTTGCCGCTGCCCGTGAGGTCGCCGGCGCGGATCACGAGGCGCATGCCGGACCAGCCCGACCCCACGGTCGTCTGCCGGAGGAACCCGCCCGTCCCGTTGCCCTCGTAGGCCCGCAGGCCGCCGCCGGGGATCTGGGCGAGGAGGTCGGGGCGTCCGTCGGCGGTGAAGTCGGAGTCGATCCGTGACGACGCGGTGAGCTTCCACCAGTCGCTCCGCAGACCCAGGGCAGATCGGAAGGCGGACCCCGTGACCGTCGTCGAGCCCGTCGACCCTGCGACGACGACGCGCTCGACACGCCCGCCCCACTCGCCGTTCCCCGTGCGTGACTGGACCGTGATGCTCCGCACCGTGCCGACCGACGGGAACGCCGAGCGCAGCTGGGCAGCAGTGAGCTTCACCGACCACCGGTGCACGGGGTTGCCCGTACCGTCCCACGGGTCGGCTCGTGCGACGAGGTAGGGCTGGCTCCCGGCGGCGGTCCAGCCACCGTTCGACGCGCTGAACTGCGTGAAGGCGGGACGCCCGCCGGAGTGGCGGACCTGGTTGGCCGTCGACGTGATCGCTGCGTCGGTCGTCGCGGCCTCGTGCAGCGCCGTCTGGACGCCGGCGGAGGTGAACGACTTGTGCCCGGCGTAGACCTGGCACTGGGTCGTGTCGCAGGTGTGCCAGGCGGCCCCGGGAGCCTGCGCCCGCTCGAAGGACGCGTAGGTCCGGGCGGCGACGCTCTGGGCGCGCAGCGCGTCCGCGGGCCAGGACGACGGCGACTCCGCCGGGACCACGGAACGCAGGTAGTCGTCCATGCGCACCTCGTTGACGGTCCTGATCCGCGGTGAGGCGCCGTCGATCACCGCCCGGACCGTTCCCCGGTAGTCCTTCTGCGTCCCGGTCGGCCCGATGAGGCGGATGAACCCGGACGGGGCCGCGATGCTCAGGAAGCCGGGCGAGGCCCCCTGCGACCATCTCTTCCAGGAGCCCCCGACGAGCCCGTCGAGGTACAGCCCGGACCCGCTGCGGGTGATGCGCCACTGGGTCACCGTCTGACCCGGGAAGCCGATCGGGGTGTTGCGGTTGACGCTGTCCGAGGCCGTCATGCCCGGGACCGCGAGGATCCTGACGTCGTTGTCCGAGTCCGCCGAGATCAGCACACGGATCGGTTCGTCGGCCTGGGCCACGGAGGTGGTCCCCGGGTAGTAGAAGTCGAGGATCTGCTGGTACCCCACCCCCTGGCTGGCCGCGGCACGGGCTCCGTACTGCGACATGCCCCGCCCGTGGCCGTACCCGCGCCCGGCGATCGTGATCGTCCCGGTGCCGGGGAGGGTGACGCGCTCGACCGTCGACACGGGTGCGGCCGTCGCCTGCGGGGCATGGCCCACCGCCAGCGTGAGCGCCAGGGTGAGGCACGTCGCCACTGCGGGCAGACGGGGTATCGATATCATGCGAGACTCCTCGATTCGGTCCGACTTCAGGCTACGTCGGTGCTTGGACGACCGCAGGGAACGAGTACTCTTGCCCGGGCGTTGCGCACGGAGCGGTGGGTGCGGGCGACCAAGGTAGCCATAGAGAGGTATGCGAACAGATGGCACGTCAGTCCGGTGTGCGGCGAGTCCTCGACCACTCCGCGACGCGGTACCTCCTGGTCGGCGGGTCGGCGCTGCTCCTCGACCTGGGGCTGCTGACGCTGTTCTACCGTGGGTTCGGAGCGCCGCTGTGGCTCGCGACCGCCTGCGGGTTCTGGGGAAGCTTCGCGTTCAACTTCACTCTGCAACGACGGTTCGCCTTCGGTGGTCAGACACCGACCGGTCGGGCCCTCCTGCGCTACTGCATGCTTCTCGCCGTCAACTCGCTCGTGAACATCGTGTTCGTCGAGGCCTTCGAGCGGATGGGCTGGGGCTTCGCCGCGGGCAAGATCGTCGTGACGGTGGCCCAGACGTTCTGGAACTATCTCGCGTACCGCCACTGGGTCTTCGCAGCCCCCCGCGACCCTGCCCCGGCCCCCCCTCCCGAGGCGGACCACGAAACTACCCGGCCGACCACCGAGGAGAACTGAGAATGTACAAGGGAGCGAGGATCGCGGCAGTGGTCCCGGCCTACAAGGAGGAGTCGATGATCCGTACGGTCATCGACACCATGCCCGACTTCGTCGACCACATCGTGATCGTCGACGACTGCAGCCCGGACGGGACGTCCGAGGCGGCGAAGTCGTCGGACGACCCCCGGGTCGTGCTCATCAGGCACGAGGTCAACAAGGGCGTGGGCGGGGCGATCATCACGGGGCACCGGGCCGCCATGGAGAGGGGGGCGGACGTCGACGTCGTCATGGCCGGTGACGCACAGATGGATCCTTCCTACCTGCCCGACCTGCTCGACCAGGTGACCTCGGGCGGCTTCGGGTTCGCCAAGGCCAACCGCTTCTTCCGTCCCGACTCCTACGTCGGCATGCCACGGCACCGTGTCTTCGGCAACGTCGTGCTCTCGTTCATGACGAAGTTCGCGTCCGGGTACTGGCACCTGTTCGACCCGCAGAACGGCTACACCGCGGTCCGGACGTCGGTGCTCGAGAAGATCGACCTGGACCGCGTCTCGGAGCGGTACAGCTTCGAGAACGACCTGCTCATCCACCTGAACGTCGCGGGTACCTCGGCGGTCGACGTGCCCATCCCTGCGGTCTACGGGAACGAGGTGTCGAGCATCAGGTTGGGCAAGGTCGTCCCCGAGCTGATGAGCCTCCTCTTCCGGGGCTACTGGTACCGGCTGTGGTACCGCTACGTCCTGTGGTCGTTCTCCCCGGTCGCCCTGCTTCTCTTCATGGGGATGTTCCTGACGTTCGTGGGCGTCGCCGCCGGCGTCTGGACGATCGCGGCGACCTGGAACTCGACGCCGGCGACCGCCGGGACGGTGCTGCTCGCCGTCACCCCGTTCGTCCTGGGCGTCCAGATGCTCGTCTCGTCGTTGCAGCTCGACATCCAGGAGAGCCCCGACAAGCCCAACCTGGCGCCCTTCGTATGAGCGCTCGCACGCCACGGGTCACGGTCGTCAGCCGGATCTTCGCCCCGGAGCCTGCCGCCGCCTCGTTCAGGTTGTCCGCTCTCGTCAAGGCTCTGGACGACCGCGGTGCCGACGTCACGGTCCTCACCGTCCGCCCTCACCGGGGCTCGTCGGCGGCGTCCGGCCGCTCGACGCCGGGGGCCCGGGTGCGCCGTTGGCCGGTGCTGCGCGACCGGACGGGCTACGTCCGGGGGTACGTCCAGTACATGAGCTTCGACCTCCCGCTCTTCTTCCGCCTCCTCCTGTGCCGGCGGCCGGACGTCGTCGTCGCGGAGCCGCCACCCACGACGGGTGTCGTGACGCGCGTGGTCTGCGCGATCCGTCGGGTGCCCTACGTCTACTACGCGGCCGACGTCTGGTCGGATGCTGCGACGTCGACGGGGGCTTCCGGACCCGTGGTCTCGGTCCTCCGGCGGCTCGAGAAGTGGGCCCTGTCCGGCGCCCGCCGGGTCATCGCGATCAACGACGGTGTGGCGGGACGGGTGCGTGCGCTCGGTGCGCGGGACGTGGCCGTGGTCCGCAACGGAATCGACACAGGTGTCTTCACCGATGCCGGTACGCCGCACCAGGACGCGCCGACGGGCCCCTACGCGGTGTACGCCGGCACCACCTCGGAGTGGCAGGGAGCCGACATCTTCGTCCGGGCGATGCCGCGTGTCCAGGCGGCCGTGCCCGATGCGAACCTGGTCTTCCTCGGGCAGGGCAGCGCCTGGGAGGCGCTCCAGGAGGTGGCCGCGTCCTTGCCGGACGGGGGTGAACGTGTCAGGTTCCTGCCGGTCGCCCCGCCTGCGGTGGCCGCCCAGTGGCTCCGTGGAGCCCGGGCCTGCCTGGTGAGCATGCGCCCCGAGCAGGGGTACGACTTCGCCTTCCCGACGAAGGTCTTCGCGGGGGTGGCGTCGGGGACGCCGGTCCTCTTCGCGGGGCCCGGGCCGGTGCGCGAGGCGTTGTCGCAGCACGCCCTCGGCGTGTCCACGGACTACGACGTCGACGAGGTGGCCGACGAGATGATCGAGCTGCTCCGCCAGGAGCCCACGGCCGGCACGCGGCACAGGCTCGCGTCGTGGGCCGTGCAGAACGCCTCTGCCGAGAGCACCGGCCGGGCCGCGGCCGACGTCGTGCTGGCAGCGGTCGGCCGACGCACCGTACCCGACGGGGTTGTGGCATGACCGGGCTCGCCCGCGCGCGCCGGGCACTCGGTGAATCGATGGTGCAGGGCTATGCGTCCTTGCCGCGAAGCGTCCGCCGCCCGATCGAGGTGCTCCGTGACGGTCTGCCGACGACGTGGCAGACGGCCCTGGCCGCGTCCCTGCCGGGGGTGGGGGCCGCCGTGCCCCCTCCCGTGGCCGCCCCCGTCGCGCCCGTCCGGCTCTACGTCGGCCCGGCCAACTCCGCGGGACAGGGGACACGGTGGGCCCGTGCCGCGGAGCGGCTGCCCGGGGTGGCGGCGGTGAGCATGGCGACCGTCTCGCACGGGGCGTTCGCCTTCCCGGCCGACCACGTGGTCGCGCAGGACGTCTACTCCGCCTCGGCGACCTGGGCGCACACCCAACGCAAGGCGGTCCGGCGGGGCTTCTCGCACGTCCTGATCGAGGCCTGTCGCCCGCTGTTCCCTCGGTCGGGTGACGGTTCGGCGTTCTCCGAGGCGCGGGACCTGGCCTCGCACGGCGTCTCGGTAGCGATGGTGTGCCACGGGAGCGAGGTCCGGTTGCCGAGCCGGCACGCGGCCGCGTCCCGGTGGTCCCCCTTCCTCGAGACCGACTGGCCGGACGTCGCCTTTCTCGAGGAGCAGGCGCGACGCAACCGTGCGGGTATCGAGGCGTCGGGGCTGCCCGTGCTCGTCTCGACCCCTGACCTGCTGCTCGACGTACCGTGGGCGACCTGGCTTCCCGTGGTCGTCGAGCCTGCCGTGTGGGCGACGGACGAGCCTCCGCTGGAACGGCCGGTCCCGGTCGTCGTCCACGTACCCTCGCATCCCGTGATCAAGGGGACGGCTCTGATCGAACCCGTGCTGCGAGACATGGACGACCGCGGTCTGATCGCCTATCGGCAGGTGACCGGGGTGGCGTCGAAGGAGATGCCGGCCATCTATCGGGGTGCGGACATCGTGCTCGACCAGTTCCGGATCGGGAGCTATGGGGTCGCCGCGTGCGAGGCGATGGCTGCGGGACGCGTGGTGGTCTCGCACGTGGACGAGCAGGTGCGTGGTCATGTGCGGGGGGTCACGGGGGGTGAGGTGCCGATCGTCGAGGCGACGGTCGAGACGCTGGAGGGTGTGATCCTGGGGTTGCTCGAGGATCGTGAGGGTGCGCGGGAGGTGGCGGCGCGTGGTCCGGGGTTCGTCCGGGACGTGCACGACGGTCGGGCGTCGGCCCGCGCCCTCGCGGACTTCCTCGGCGTTCCCGCGACGGAGGTCGACGCGCCGTGAACGTGGCTACCGCGCGTGGCGCGCTGGTCCGGGGCGCGGTCGGCCTCTACCAGAGGATGCCGGCACGGGGCCGTCGCGCGGTCACGTGGCTCATGGAGCACCTGCCAGCGGCGATCGGCGAGCATCTCGCCGTCCTCGTCCTCGGTACCGCCGCGCGGCGCCCTGGACCGTTGCAGGTGCCCCACGCCGACGTCCGGCTGTACATCGCCCCGGCCAACTACGCGGGACAGGGATACCGGTGGGCCCGTGCCGCGGAGCGGCTGCCCGGGGTGGCGGCGGTGAACATGGCGGCGGTCCTCCCCGCAGGGGGGTTCGCGTTCCCGGTCGACTACGCGGTGCCCCAGTTCGTGTACTCCTCGTCGAGGTCGTGGCAGCAGGAGCAGCGGCGGTCCGTCGAGCGGTTCTCGCACGTCCTGATCGAGGCCTGTCGCCCGCTGTTCCCTCGGTCGGGTGACGGTTCGGCGTTCTCCGAGGCGCGGGACCTGGCCTCGCACGGCGTCTCGGTCGCGATGGTGTGCCACGGGAGCGAGGTCCGGTTGCCGAGCCGGCACGCGGCCGCGGCACCGTGGTCACCCTTCCGCGACGACGGGTGGAAGGACGTGCCTGCCCTGGAGGCGCTCGCGCGCCGGAACAGGGAAGGTCTGGAGGCGTCGGGGCTGCCCGTGTTCGTCTCGACCCCTGACCTGCTGCTCGACGTACCGTGGGCGACCTGGCTCCCCGTGGTCGTCGAGCCTGCCGTGTGGGCGACGGACGAGCCTCCGCTGGAACGGCCGGTCCCGGTCGTCGTCCACGTGCCGAGCAGCGGCGTCATCAAGGGCACGTCGCTCATCGAGCCCGTCCTGGCGGACCTCGAGAGCCGTGGGTTGATCGAGTACCGCGCCGTTCACGGTGTCCCCTCCGCAGAGATGCCGGCCATCTATCGGGGTGCGGACATCGTGCTCGACCAGTTCCGGATCGGGAGCTATGGGGTCGCCGCGTGCGAGGCGATGGCTGCGGGACGCGTGGTGGTCTCGCACGTGGACGAGCAGGTGCGTGGTCATGTGCGCGGGGTCACGGGGGGTGAGGTGCCGATCGTCGAGGCGACGGTCGAGACGCTGGAGGGTGTGATCCTGGGGTTGCTCGAGGATCGTGAGGGTGCGCGGGAGGTGGCGGCGCGCGGGCCGGGGTTCGTCCGGGACGTGCACGACGGTCGGGCGTCGGCCCGCGCCCTCGCGGACTTCCTGGGCGTTCCCGCGCAGGTCTGATCAGCGCTCGGGCGAGGCGACCGGCGCCGGGGCGGCCGCGCGTTCTTCCCGCGCGGCGAGGCGGGCGTCCCACCACCCACGCATGCGACGCTCGGCAGGCCGCTCGACCAGTCGGTGCATGAGCGCAGAGGCCGCCAGGGCCACCACGAAGGCCGCCGCGTACCACCAGAGGTTGTTCCACGACAGCGCCTGGCGCCCGAACTGGGCCAGCAGGACGTAGATGATCGTCGCGTGGACGAGGTAGAAGGTGTAGGACCACTCTCCGAGCGTGACGAGCCATCGCTTGCGGAGCAACGACCTGCCCCCGCGCAGGTCACGGGCCGCGACGGCGACGATGGCCACCGCGCAGGCGAGCATGACGAGCTCGTTCGCCGACCCCAGGAGCAGGCGGACCCCGGGGACCTCGGGGTGACGGACCCCGAGGACGACCGCTCCCACGACCGCGGCGACGGCGAGGTACCCGACCGAGGCAGCGACCCGCGGACGCCATGCCTTGCGGAAGGCCCAGGCGAGCGCCATGCCGAGCACGAACTCGGTGAGGCGGGTGATCGGCCAGGGCAGGGCAGCCCACCACTGGGTCGGCCAGGTGAGGGCCAGGAGCCGGTAGGTGAGCGCGAGGGCTGCCGTGCCGGCCGCCAGGACCAGCGCTCCGCGACGACCCCATCGGGCCAGCACCCGCTGGATCGGCGGGTGCATGGCGTAGAAGAACGCCTCGCAGGTCAACGTCCAGGCCGCAGGGTTGCCGGAGAACAGGACGGCGGGATCGCGGGACCAGCCCTGGAGCAGCAGCACGGACAGCAGGAGGACCCCGACGTCGACAGGCTTGACCCACCACTGCGCGGGGTCCGGGGCGAAGCTGTAGAAGACGGGGACCGCGAGCGCGAGAGCGACGATGTGCGACGGATAGATCCGCGCGAACCGGCGCCACCAGAACGTGGTGGCGCCCACCGTGGGCGACCACGACCAGGTGAGGACGAATCCCGAGAGGACGAAGAAGAACGTGACGCCGTAGTGGCCGTAGCGCAGGACCGGTTCGAGCGGGATCGGTGCGAACACCGCCATGTGATAGAGGAAGACGACGAACGCGGCCCACCACCGCAGCCCGGTGAGCGAGCTGACCCGCGGCATCCGTTCGAGGACCGGCGGCAGGGGCGGGCGTGAGGTCACGGGTGCAGACCCTAGCAGCCGGGTTCGCTCCCGGGACGGTCGGTCGGGCACACGCCGCGTGGCAAGATAGGACCCGGCCTTCGACGCGAACGGGACTGTACGTGAAACTCATCGTGCGCACTCTGCGCAATCTCCTCCCGCTGCTCCCGCCGAGAGGACGTCGATTCCTCCTGCTGTACGTGATCGTCACGAGCGCGCTGGCGCTGCTGGACATCATGGCGATCGGGCTCCTGGCGCTGACCCTGACCCCGATGATCTCCGGCAAGGACATGGAGATCCCGTTGGTCGGCACGGTCGGCGAGGGAGGTTTCGTCCCGGTCCTTCTCGTGGCCTCGGGCCTGATCGTCCTCAAGGGCGTCCTCGCCGTGCTGCTGCAGTGGGCCGCCACGCGCCGTTTCGCCGAGTACGAGCTCGAGATCGGCGACCGCCTGTTCGACGCCTACATCAGGGCTCCGTGGACCGAGCGGCTCAAGCGCAGCACGGCCCAGCTCGTGCGGCTGGCCGACGTCGGCATCGCCAACGTGACGGCGGGCTTCCTCCTGCCCGTCGTGAGCCTCCCGGCGCAGATCGTGACGTTCGTCGCGGTGCTCGGGGTGCTCGTCGTCGCCCAGCCGGCGACCGCAGCCATCACGCTGCTGTACCTCGGGCTGGTGGGCGCCCTCCTGTACTTCGGCGTCTCGAAGCGAGCGGTGCAGGCGGGCCGGGTCAACCGCGACGTGTCGTTCCGGGTCGCGAGCCTCATGACGGAGATGGTCGGCGCGCTCAAGGAGATCACGCTCCGTGACAAGGCGACCGAGGTGGCCCGCGTCGTCCACGACGAGCGCAAGTTCTCGACGCGGGCGCGATCGAACATCTCCTTCCTGGGTGCGGTCCCGCGGTACGTCCTGGAGTCGGCGCTCGTGGGGGGCTTCGTCGTGGTGGGTGGGTTCGCCTACCTCACCGGTGGTTCCGAGGGAGCTCTCGCGGCGGTCGCCCTGTTCGGGGTCGCCGGCTTCCGCATGGTTCCCTCGATCACGGCGTTCCAGTCCGTCATCACGCAGACGTCGTCGTCGGCCCCCCACGTGACCGCCGTCCTCGCCGACATCGCGGCCGCCGAGCGTTACGTCGCGGACGCCGAGACCGTCGGTCGGGCACCGCTCGACGCCGAGCCCCAGGTCCTCGAGCTGCGGGACGTCTCGTTCACGTACCCGGGCGCGACGACTCCGGCGCTCCGCGACGTGGACCTCACCATCCCGATCGGCAGCTCGCTCGCCCTGGTCGGGTCGTCAGGAGCGGGCAAGTCGACGTTGGTGGACCTGCTGCTCGGCCTGCTCGTCCCCTCCGACGGGTCCATCGCCCTGGACGGTCGGCCCCTGGTCGACGTGCTGGCCGCCTGGCGGTCTCGGGTGGGCTACGTTCCCCAGGACGTCTCGCTCTTCGACGCGAGCGTCGCCCAGAACGTCGCCCTCACCTGGGGTGACGACGCCGACCCCGAGCGGGTGCGCGAGGCGTTGCGTCGTGCACAGCTGCTCGAGCTCGTCGAGTCGCGCGAGGGGGGTATCCACGCCCGGATCGGGGACCGCGGCATCTCGCTGTCCGGTGGCCAGCGCCAGCGCCTGGGCATCGCCCGTGCTCTCTACGTGGACCCGCTCGTCCTCGTGCTCGACGAGGCCACGAGCGCGCTCGACACCAAGACGGAGTCCGACGTCACGCGGGCCATCCAGGAGCTGCAGGGCGAGGTGACGGTGATCTCGGTGGCGCACCGGCTCTCGACGATCCGTCACGCCGACCAGGTCTGCTTCATGAAGGACGCACGGATCGAGGCTCGCGGGACGTTCGACGAGCTGGTCCGGGACATCCCCGAGTTCGCGATCCAGGCCTCGCTCGCCGGCCTGACGGAAGCGCGGTGAAGCCTGCCGTCGATCTCGTCGTGGCGGTTCACGACACGTCGAGACCGATCGAGAGGGCCGTCGCGTCCGTGCGGGGCGGTCCGGTGCGGACGACCGTCGTCTGCCACGGGATCGGCGCGGAGGGCATCGAGCGCCGGTTGGCCGACGCAGGCCTCCTCGGCGACGACGTCCGCGTCGTGGAGCTGGCGGACGGGGTGCCCAGCCCGGCCGGTCCCTTCAACCACGGGCTCGACCTGGCCACCGCCGATCTCGTCGGCGTGATGGGGTCGGACGACTTCCTCGAGCCCGGCGCCCTCGCGGCATGGTCCCGTCTCGCGGATCGTGGCGCTGCGGTCGTCCTGGGGCGGCTGCGGCACCAGTCGGGCGAGGCCGTGCACGCGCCCCTCGTGAGGCCGTGGCGGCGTTCGAACCTGGACATGGTGCGCGACCGGTTGGCCTACCGGACCGCGCCCCTCGGCCTGCTGCGTCGTCGCGTGCTCGAGGACGGCGGGCTCCGGTTCACGCCGGGACTGCGGTCGGGCGAGGACCTGGCGCTCAGCGCCCGGCTCTGGACGGGCGGGCACCGGGTCGACCTCGCGTCCCGAGCCCCCGCGTACGTGATCGGTGCTGACGCCTCGTCGCGGACCTCGACCACCGCGATGCCGCTCGAGATCGAGCTGGCGCCCGTCCGTGACCTGCGCGGACGGTCCTGGCTCGCCGAGGTCGCCGAGGAGCAGCGGACCGCGCTGACGGTCAAGATCCTCCGGGTCCACCTGCTCGCGGCGGCGCTGCGACGTCCCGAGCCCGCGTCCTGGGGTCCGGGGGAGCGAGAGCACCTCGCGCGCGAGACCGTCGGCTGGCTCGCCCTCGCACCGCACGCCCCCGACCCGCTCGCCCGTGCGGACCGAGACCTGCTCGACGTGGTCGTCGGGGCGCACGACGACCACGACCTCGCCGACGGCGCAGCGCGTCGACGAGCAGCCGGACGCCGCGACGAGATCCTCACGCGCGGGCTCCGCCACGTCCTCGACCGGGAGAGCACCCTGCGCCGCTACCTGACCTATCGCCTGCGATGAGTGACCCGTACCCGACCCCGAAAGGTCCTTCGTGACTACCCGTCCACGGATGTTGATCCTGTCGTTCTCGCCCCTCGCGGGGGACGCGCGCGTCCTCAAGCAGATCCGACACTTCGCGCCGCTCTTCGACGTCACGACGTGCGGGTACGGACCCTCGCCCCACCCGGACGTGGAGCACCTGGAGATCCCGGCGTCCGCAGGGGTCGAGCTCGACGGCAGGCTGATCACCCTGCGCGCCTACCGGGCCGTCCACGCCCGGGTGCCGGCCGTGCGTGCGGCACGTGCGCTCCTGCGGTCCCGCCGGTTCGACGTCGCGATCGCGAACGACGTCGAGTCGGTCCCGGTCGTGCTCGGCGTCGTCCCGGCGTCGAGGGTCCTCGCGGACCTGCACGAGTTCTCACCCCGTCTCCACGAGGAGAGCGCTGCGTGGATGAGGCGCATCAGCCCGTACCTGTCGTGGCTCTGCCGCAGGTTCGTCTCGCGGGCCGGGGCGACGACCACGGTGAGCGACGGTCTTGCCCGCGAGTACGAGAAGCAGTTCGGCTTCCGACCGCAGGTCGTGACCAACGCGGCACCGTTCGCGGACCTGGAGCCCCAGGTCGTCGGATCTCCGATCCGGCTCGTCCACAGCGGCGCCGGTCTGCGGAACCGGAACCTCATGCTCATGCTCGACGCCGTCGCGGCGACCACGACACCCGTGACGCTGGACCTCTTCCTCACGGCGAACGACCCCGGATACATCGCCGAGCTCCGTGAGAGGGCGCAGACCCTGCCGGGGGTGACCGTGCACGACCCGGTCCCGTACGACCGGCTGATCCACGTGCTGAACGACTACGACACGGGAGTCCACATGCTCCCGCCGTCGAGCTTCAACAACAGGTGGGCGTTGCCCAACAAGTTCTTCGACTACGTCCAGGCGAGGCTCGGGCTGCTGATCGGCCCGTCCCCCGAGATGGCCGCCTACGTCCAGAGGTGGGGGGTCGGCGCGGTCGCGGACGACTTCACGGCGGACGCGCTCACGGCCCGGCTCGACGACCTGACCCCCGAGTCCGTCCGGGCCTTCAAGGCCCGATCCCACGAGGCCGCCCCCGTCCTGGCGGCCGACACGCAGATCGCGATCTGGGCACAGACCGTCGATCGACTCCTGGAAGGAGCCCGGTGATGAGTGATCGTCCCAAGGTCCTCGTCCTGTCCTTCTCGCGGATCGCGACGGACGCTCGTGTCCTCAAGCAGGTGACCCTCCTGTCCCAGGACTTCGACGTCACGACCTGCGGGCACGGCCCGACGCCGCCCGGGGTCGTCGAGCACGTCGAGGTGCCGTCGGACCTCCAGGCCTGGCGCAAGGACCCCCGCTGGCTCCTCCTGCGGCAGTACTCGAGGGTCTACCGCACCAACGAGGCCGTGGCCTGGGCACGGGCGCACCTTCCGGTCGGCACGTTCGACGCGGTCCTCGCCGACGACGTCGAGGCGGTACCCCTGGCCCTCGACCTCCGCCCGCGCGGCGGGGTCCACGCCGACCTGCACGAGTACGCGCCGGGGCAGAACACCGAGCTGCTCCGCTGGCGGCTCTTCGTCGCGCCGTACCTGCGGTGGCTCTGCCGCCGGTTCGTCCCCAGGGCGGGGTCAGTCACCACGGTCGGTCCGGCGATCGCCCGACGCTACGAGAAGGAGCTCGGCGTCCCGGTCGGCGTGGTGATGAACGCGACGCCGTTCGCGGACCTCTCGGCGGGTCCCACCGCTGACCCCGTCCGGCTGGTCCACAGCGGGAACGCCCAGCGCAGCAGGGGCCTGGAGACGTTGATCGACGCTGTGGAGGCATCGACGACCGCCGTCTCGCTCGACCTGCTCCTGATGCCGAACGACCAGGTCTATCTCGACGAGCTCAAGGCGCGGGTGGCCGGCTCGACGAGGGTCAGGGTGCTCGACCCGGTGCCCTATGCGCGCCTGGTCGAGACGCTCAACCGCTACGACGTCGGGGTGCACGTGCTGCCGCCCCTGAACTTCAACAACAAGTGGGCGTTGCCCAACAAGTTCTTCGACTACGTCCAGGCGAGGCTCGGGCTCGTCGTCGGTCCGTCGCCCGAGATGGCCGACCTCGTCCGCGCCCGCGGGCTCGGTGCCGTGACCGACGACTTCACCGTCGCGTCGCTCGTCGCGACCCTCGACGGGCTCTCGCGGGAGGAGGTCGACGCGTGGCGCGAAAGCTCGGAGGCCTCGGCCCGTGAGCTCTCGGCCGAGGTCCAGTCGCTGCCGTGGCTCGAGGCCGTCACGGCGCTCGTCCGCCGGGCCCAGGCCTGACGGACGAGCGCCGCGGTCAGCCTGCGGACGGGCGCTCGACCATCGCCGCGATCGCGCGCGCAGCCGCACGCCCGTCACCGTAGGGGGTGGCGTCCGTCCGGGCGGGCGTCGGCCGCAGGACGCCCGCGCTGATCTCCTCCGCGGTCCCTGCCAGCACGTTCCAGCCGAGCTCGACGGTCTCGACCCACTCGGTCTCGGTGCGGACGGTCGTGCACGGCACACCGAGGAGGAACGCCTCCTTCTGGAGGCCGCCCGAGTCCGTCACGACGCCCGCGCTGGACAGCGCGGCCGAGACGAGGTCGGGGTACGCGAGGGGAGCGTGCGCGACGAGCGCCCCGGTGCTCAGGGAGATGCCCTGCTCCAGGGCCCGGGCCGCGACCCGGGGGTGCGCGAGCAGCACCACGGGCCGGTCGAGACCCGCGAGCGACTCGACGATCCCGCGCAGGCGCTCCGGGTCGTCGGTGTTCTCCGCGCGGTGGATGGTCGCCAGGTAGTAGCCGCCGTGGTCGAGCCCGAGCTCGTCGAGCAGGACCGACGGGCGACCGGCGACGGTGTCCCGCACCTGGAGGAGGACGTCGGTCATGACGTCACCGACCAGGAGCGACCGCTCGCCGAGCCCTTCGGCGGCGAGGTGTCCCATCGCGACCTCGGTCGGGGCGAGGCACAGGTCTGCGGCGTGGTCGGTGAGCACACGGTTGTGCTCCTCGGGCATACGACGGTTGAAGGAACGCAGGCCCGCCTCGAGGTGTGCGACACGAAGGTGCAGCTTGACCGCGCTGACCGCCGCGGCGAGCGTCGAGTTGGTGTCGCCGTAGGCCAGGACCCAGTCGGGACGGTGCTCGTCCAGGACGGCGTCGAGCGCCCCGAGGATGGCCCCGGTCTGCACGCCGTGGCTCCCGGAGCCGACGCCCAGGTGCACGTCGGGGTCGGGGATGCCGAGGTCCGAGAAGAACACGTCGGACAGGAGCGGGTCGTAGTGCTGGCCGGTGTGCACGATCACGTGCTCGACCCCGGCCTCCGTCGCGGCCCGCGAGATCGGGGCGAGCTTGACGAACTGCGGACGGGCACCGACGACGCTGAGAATCTTCACGGGCTCGATCTTAGGACGAGTCGGGGGCGAGGTGGCCGGTGGTAGCGTCTCGCGCGTGGTGAGTGACGAGAAGCAGCGGTCCGTCGTACGACCGGCCGTGGACGTGGTCGTCGCGGTCCACACCCCGGAGCGACCGGTCGAGAGGGCGGTCGGGTCCGTCGTCGGGCACAACACGTGCGACCTGCGGGTCACGGTCGTCTGCCACGACACCCCGCTCGACGGCATCCGGCACCGGCTCGCCGGGCTGGCCGACGACCCGCGGGTCCGCCTGGTGGAGCACCTCGACGGGGTGCGGTCGCCGGCCGGGCCCTTCAACAAGGGCCTCGAGCTCGCGTCCGCGGACTTCACCTCGGTCATGGGTTCCGACGACGTGCTGCGTCCCGGGGCCGTCGACTCGTGGCTGGCCCGGCAGCGCGCGGACGGTGCCGACGTCGTGATCACGCGTCTCGAGCACGCGAGCGGACGAGCCGTGCCCACGCCGCCGGTGCGGCCCTGGCGCCGTTCCCGCCTCGACGGGGCCCGTGACCGCCTCGCGTACCGTTCCGCACCCCTGGGCCTGGTGTCGCGCGAGCGGTTCGGGCACCTGCGGTTCACGCCCGGTGTGGCGGTCGGCGAGGACATCGAGTACGTCCTGGCGCTGTGGTTCTCGGGAGCGAGCATCAGCTTCGACCGTGGTGGTCCGGCGTACGTCATCAACGACGACGCGGGCGATCGGGTGACGTTCTCGCGCAAGCCGGTCGCCGCGGAGTTCGCCTTCCTCCCCGCCGTCCTCGCCGCCTCGGCCTCGTGGTCGGCCGCCGCCCGCCGTGCCTACGCGGTCAAGTTCCTGCGCGTGCAGGTGTTCGGCGCGGTGCTCAACCGGCCGGAGCCGTCGTGGTGGACGCGCGAGGAGCGGGACGCGCTGCGCGACCAGGTCCGCGCGGTCCTTGCCGTCGCGCCCGGCGCGGCAGCCCCCCTGTCGCTGGCCGACCGCCGCCTCCTCGACGCCGTCCTCGATCCCGGGGTCCCTGCGAGCGTGCTCGTGGAGCGTGCGCGGGCCCGGCGTCGGTTCGGGCGCCCGGAGACCGTGCTCACCCGCGCGCCCCACCGTCTTCTCGACCGTGAGGCGCCGATCCGCTTCATGATCTCGTCGCTTGTGGCCCAGCGCTGAGCACGCACTATCCTGTCCGTGGGCGCCGCTCGGGAGAGGGCGCGCCGGTCACGGTCCCGTGGCCCTGTTCCCAGTGATTCTGAGGTTCTTCCTGATGCGTATCGCGGTCGTCGCTCTCGGCAAGATCGGCCTTCCCCTTGCTGTCCAGTTCGCCGACCAGGGTCACGATGTTGTCGGTGTCGACGTCAACGTCGCCCTGGTCGAAGAGGTCAACGCCGGCCGGGAGCCGTTCCCGGGCGAAGCGCACCTCGCCGAGAAGCTCGCGGAGGTGGTCCCTTCGGGCAGGCTCCGGGCGACCACCGACTATGCCGACGCGATCCCGGGGGCGGACGCCGTCGTCGTCGTCGTGCCGCTGTTCGTCGACGAGGAGACCGCGCAGCCCGACTTCGGCTGGATGGACACGGCGACGCGCTCCCTCTCCGCGCACCTCACGCCGGGCACGCTCGTCTCCTACGAGACGACGCTCCCCGTGGGCGTCACCCGCAACCGGTGGAAGCCCATGCTCGAGGAGGGGTCGGGGCTCACCGAGGGCAGCGACTTCCACCTGGTGTTCTCGCCCGAGCGGGTCCTCACGGGCCGGGTCTTCAGCGACCTGCGCCGCTACCCCAAGCTCGTCGGTGGACTGAGCGAGGAGGGGACGCGTCGCGCGATCGAGTTCTACGAGGCGGTGCTGACCTTCGACGAGCGGCCGGACCTCGCGCGCCCGAACGGCGTCTGGGACCTGGGGTCGCCCGAGGCGGCCGAGCTCGCCAAGCTGGCCGAGACGACCTACCGGGACGTCAACATCGGTCTCGCGAACCAGTTCGCGCTGTTCGCGGACAAGAGCGGGATCGACGTGTACGCGGTCATCGAGGCGTGCAACTCGCAGCCGTACAGCCACATCCACCGCCCGGGGATCGCCGTCGGGGGCCACTGCATCCCGGTCTACCCGCGCCTCTACCTCTCGGTGGACCCTGAGGCCTCGATCGTGCGTGACGCCCGCAGCGTGAACGCGTCGATGCCCGAGAGGGTCGTCACGAGGGCGGCCGAGCTGGTCGGGAGCCTGGACGGTCTCGACGTCGTCGTGCTGGGCGCGTCGTACCGCGGTGGCGTCAAGGAGACCGCGTTCTCGGGGGTCTTCGCCACGGTCGAGGCGCTGCACAAGCAGGGCGCCAACGTCATGGTCCACGACCCGATGTACGACGACGACGAGCTGACCGGTCTCGGGTTCTCCCCCTACCGCTACGGTCGGAGCACGGACGTGGTGATCGTCCAGGCGGACCACGCCGAGTATCGCGAGATCGGTCCTGAGCAGGTGCCGGGCGTGCGGCTGCTGGTCGACGGGCGCAACATCACCGACGCGGCCCGCTGGGCCGGCACGCCTCGGCTCGTGATCGGTCAGGGTTCGCACGCATGACCCTGGAGCGCGTCTCGGACACCGCTGACGTCCGCGTCGTCGCGGTCGTCGTCGCCTACAACCGCCGCGACCTGCTCGTCGAGGCGCTGGACGCACTCGCTGCTCAGACCCACGCGCTCGCAGGGGTCGTCGTCATCGACAACCGCTCGGACGACGACTCGGCAGTCGTGGCCGAGGAGCACCCCATCGGGGCCCGGGTCCTCGAGCTCAACCGGAACACCGGCGGGGCGGGGGGCTTCGCCGCCGGCATCGCGCACGCCCTGGCGACGTTCGACCCCGAGTGCGTCTGGCTGATGGACGACGACACGATCCCGACGCCGACCGCGCTCGCCGAGCTGCTCCGTGCACGCGCGGAGTACCCGGAGCCGGTCGCCCTCCTCGGCAGCCGGGTCGTGTGGCACGACGGTCGCGACCACCCGATGAACACTCCTCGTCGCCGCCCCGGGGCGACGAAGGACGAGATCGCCGACTCCGCGGAGGTGGGCGCCGTCCCCGTGCGGTCGAGCTCGTTCGTCTCGATGCTGGTCGACTCGCGGGCGATCCGCTACCACGGTCTGCCGATCGCGGACTACTTCATCTGGAACGACGACTTCGAGTTCTCGGCGCGGCTCCTGCGGCGGGGGATCGGCCTGTACGTGCCGAGCAGCGTCGTCGAGCACCGGACCAAGGTGTTCGGCGCGACGGACACCGACCCCGGGGAGCGGTTCTACTTCGAGGTGCGGAACAAGGTCTGGATGCTCACCAGGTCGTCGGCGCTGAGCCCCGAGGAGAGGATCCTGTACACCGGTGCGTCCGTGCGCCGGTGGGTCCGGACGTTCGCCGGCTCGACGCGACGGGACGTCCTGCGCAAGGCCGCGCTCAAGGGCGTGCGCGACGGGGTCTTCCGGTCTCCTCGCCCCACGGCGCAGGTCCTGGAGGGGTCGGGCGTGCCGTCGAGCGAGGTGCAGGACGTCGTCTCGCCCCCGGTCCGACACGATGGCGGCTGACGCGGTGACGCCCTTGCCGTTCTCGGTGCTCCTGCCCGTGTACGCCGGCGACTCGCCCTCCTTCGTGCGGCGCGCCTTCGAGTCGGTCACGGTCGACCAGTCGTTGCAGCCCGACGAGGTCGTCGTGGTGCAGGACGGCCCCGTGGGTGCCGAGCTCGCCGAGGAGATCGCGCACCTCCGCGACTCGACCACGGTCGCCGTCCGGGTCCTGCAGCTCGAGCACAACGTCGGTCTGGCCCGCGCGCTCGACGCCGGTCTGGCAGCGTGCACGTTCGACGTGGTCGCGCGCATGGACGCTGACGACATCGCCCGCCCCGCGCGGTTCGCCGAGCAGCTCGCCCTGATCGCGGAGGGCTATGACATCGTCGGGTCCGCGATCCAGGAGTTCGCGGACGAGCGGCGGCCGGGGGCGGTCCGGGTGCCACCCGGTTCCCCCCAGGAGATCGAGCGGTCGGCGCGGTTCCGCTCGCCGTTCAACCATCCGTCGGTGGTCTTCCGCCGGGAGGCCGTCCGTGCGGCAGGCGGGTACGAGGACCTCCCGCTGATGGAGGACTACTGGTTGTGGGCGCGGATGATCGCCCAGGGCGCCAGGGGCAGGAACCTGCCCGAGCCGCTGGTCATGTACCGGGTCGGCGCCGGCGCCTACGCACGGCGGGGCGGGGCGAACCTCCTGCGCTCGGAGCTCGAGCTCCAGCGGCGCATGCGCAGGATCGGCTTCACGACACGGACCCAGTTCGCCCGGAACCTGGCGGTCCGGGGGACGTACCGGCTCGTCCCGGAAGCGCTTCGCCGCCGGACCTACCGGTCGCTCTTCGCAGAGGAGACACCGGGCTGAGCTAGGCTGTGCGCGCTCTTCCCCCTTCGCTCGTCCCGTGCGAGCATGCCCGCTTTCTCGTGGAATCCGAGGTGAGGTTCGTTGTCGGACTGGCTCCCCGTGTCCGGTGCGTTCTTGTGTGCTCTCCTCGTCCTGTGGGTCCCCGGAGGACTCGTCGTCAGGGTGCTCGGCGTCCGCGGGGTCCTCGGCTGGGGGATCGCGCCCGTCGTCACC
This sequence comes from Oerskovia sp. 140933, assembly GCF_059651515.1. Taxonomy (NCBI): domain Bacteria; kingdom Bacillati; phylum Actinomycetota; class Actinomycetes; order Micrococcales; family Cellulomonadaceae; genus Oerskovia; species Oerskovia sp. 140933. The sequence continues at coordinate 27,515 of NZ_JAMXIO010000020.1, read as the reverse complement.
GGTGCGATCGCGGCGGCGGCCGCGATGGTGGCTCCCGCGCTCGGGCTCCGGTGGTCGGCGTGGGCCCTCGTCGGTGCGACGGGGGTCGTGCTTCTCCTCTCCCTGCTCGTGCGCCTGTGGCTGCGCCCGGCCACCCTGCCGTCGAGCCTGCCACCCCGCCGGTTGTCGTGGGCGGTCGGGCTGTCGACCGCGGCGGGGCTCGCCGTCTCGTTCGTGCTCGGGGTCGCGCGCTTCGTCGGTGCCGTTCCTGACCCCTCCCGGGTCGCCCAGACGTACGACACCGCGTTCCACCTCAACTCCGTGCAGATGATGCTCGAGACCGGCGACGCCTCGTCCCTGCACATGACGCTCGCCTATCCGGGGCAGTCGGTCTCGTTCTACCCGGCGATGTGGCACGGGCTCGTCTCGTTGATCGTCCAGGTCAGCGGTGTCGGCGTGGCGCAGGCGACCAACGTGCTCGCGCTCGTGGTGGCGTTCGTCGTCTGGCCCGTGTCGCTCGCGGCGCTCGCCCGGGCTCTCTTCGGAGCGCGCCCGCTCCTCGTGGGCCTCACGGCGATGTTCGCACTGCTCCTGCCGCAGTTCCCGGTGCGGCTCCTCTCGTTCGGCATCCTCTACCCGACCCTTCTCGCCTACGCGTTCCTGCCCGCCGTCCTGGCGATGTTCGTGCTGGCGGTCGATGCCCGCGGGCCACGTGCCCGGGTCCTCGGCCTCCTGCTCGGGGTGATGGGCTGGGGCGCGCTCGCGCTCGCGCAGACGAGTGCGGCCTTCGCGCTGATGTTCCTCCTCGTGCCGCTCCTCTTCCACGCGCTCGCTGCCTGGTCGACGGAGGCGCGACGCCGGGGCAGACGGCGGTCGACCGTCGTCTCGGTGTGGGTGCTCGTGCTCGGGGCGGCGGCGCTGGCCTACGCGCTGGCCGGGAGGGTCTCGACGATCGCGGCGATGCGGTCGAAGGTCGACTGGCCGGAGACGCTCTCCCTCCTCGGTGCGCTGCGGTCGGCGGTCACGTTCTCGTCCATCGATCCCGTGATCGCGCCGTCGTGGATCATGGCGGTCCTGGTCCTCGTCGGGACGGTCGCCGCGCTGCGTCGTCGGGCGTGGCGATGGATCCCGTTCGGCTACCTCGTCCTGCTGGTCCTGTACGTCGTGAGCCGGGCCTCTCCCGCGTGGTTGCGCACCGAGCTCACGGGATACTGGTACGGGGACGCCCCCCGGCTCGCCGGCCTGCTGCCGGTGCTGGCGGTCCCCCTCGCGGCGCTGGGGGCCGTCGCCCTCGTCCAGGCGGCCCGGCTGCTCGTGGCCCGGTTCCGGCCGTCGTGGAGGCCCACCGGTGCGGTCCTCCTGGCCTGCGGGCTCGTCGCGGGGCTGGTCGGCACGCTGCTGGTCTCACGGATGCAGCCCACGGAGGACGCCGACCGCTGGATGGCCTGGACGTACAGGGTGGACCCTGACGCCGAGTCGTCGGTGGGGCTCCTCGACGCGGACGAGCAGGCACTGCTCGACGAGGTCGACGAGATCGTCCCCGAAGGCGTGCGGATCGCAGGGAACCCGTGGAACGGGAGCGCGCTCGTCTGGGCGCTCGCCGAGCGCGAGGCCGTCTTCCCTCACCTGAACATGTCCTTCGACGTCCCGCGCGCGGTCGTCGCCGAACGTCTCAACGAGGCTCGCGTGGACCCCACGGTGTGCGAGGCGGTCGAGGACCTCGGGCTCGGGTACGTCCTGGACATGGGACCGTCCCTGTGGGGAGGGGACCCGGCGGGCAGGGACGCACGTTTCGGAGGTCTCGAGGGGCTCGTCGAGTCGGGGGTCGCCGAGGTCGTCGCGACCGAGGGAGACGCGGAGCTGCTCCGGATCACGGCATGTGACTGACCGAAGGGCAAGAGGGATGTGAACGTTGTGTGGGGATGTCCTCCGGCTCGTCGCAGGCCGACGAGGCCCCTTCCGCTCGCGTTAGGCTGAACCGGCTGTTTCGCTATCAAGGAGTATGTGTGGACGCGGATCTTGTGGTTGTTGGTTCAGGCTTCTTCGGCCTGACGGTGGCAGAACGACTGGCGGAGGAGCACGGGCGCAAGGTGCTCGTCATCGACCGCCGGGCCCACATCGGAGGGAACGCCTACAGCGAGGCCGAGCCGACGACGGGGATCGAGGTCCACCGTTACGGCGCGCACCTCTTCCACACGTCGAACGAGCGCGTCTGGGAGTACGTGAACCGGTTCACGGCGTTCACGAGCTACGTGCACCGGGTCTACACGACCCACCGGGGCGAGGTGTTCCCGATGCCCATCAACCTCGGGACCATCAACCAGTTCTTCCGGTCGTCCTACGGACCGGACGCCGCGCGCGAGCTGGTCAACGAGCTCTCCGCGGAGCTCGGCGGCAAGAAGCCGACGAACCTCGACGAGCAGGGGGTCTCGCTGATCGGTCGCCCGCTGTACGAGGCCTTCATCCGTGACTACACGGCCAAGCAGTGGCAGACGGACCCGACGGAGCTCCCCGCGAGCATCATCTCGCGACTGCCCGTGCGCTACACGTACGACAACCGCTACTTCAACGACACGCACGAGGGGCTGCCGGTCGACGGCTACACGGCGTGGATCGAGCGGATGGCCGACCACAAGAACATCGAGGTGCGGCTGGGGGTCGACTTCTTCGACGAGTCGCAGCCCGTCAACAAGAAGAACGTCGTCGGGAACGTCCCGGTCGTGTACACGGGACCGGTGGACCGCTACTTCGACTACGCCGAGGGCTCGCTGTCCTGGCGCACGCTCGACTTCGAGCAGGAGGTCCTCCCGACCGGCGACTTCCAGGGGACCTCGGTCATGAACTACGCGGACGCCGACGTCCCGTACACCCGGATCCACGAGTTCCGGCACTTCCACCCCGAGCGGGACTACCCCACGGACCGGACGGTCATCATGCGGGAGTTCTCGCGCTTCGCCGAGAAGTCCGACGAGCCGTACTACCCGGTCAACACGAGCGTGGACCGCGAGAAGCTCCTCGCCTACCGCGACCTGGCCGCGGGGGAGAAGGACGTGCTCTTCGGAGGACGCCTGGGCACGTACAAGTACCTCGACATGCACATGGCGATCGGCGGCGCGCTCTCGATGGTCGACAACAAGCTGGCTCCGTACTTCGGTGGTCGGGAGTCTCTCCAGAGCGGCGGGGTGGACGCATGAGCAGCACCGGACCGGGTGGACCCCGGGTTCTCCAGCGGGTCGTCCTGCCGCTGAAGGGCGACCAGGACATCCTGCCGCTGTACGTCGAGGGCCCGCAGGGCCAGCCCGTGATCAGCATCGGCTCGGACGACAAGGAGCGCGTCTCGCACAGCGGTCCGGCCGACCGCCAGGACATCGCGCAGGTCATCTCGCGCCGCTCCTACCGCATCAAGCCCGGAGAGCGCACCTCGTTCGGCACCTACTTCAACGCGTTCCCTGCGAGCTACTGGCGCCGTTGGACGGTCCTCGACGAGGTCACCCTGCGGCTCGTGGTCGAGGGGGCGGGGTCGGTGTTCGTCTACCGGTCCAACGCCCGAGGGAACATCTACCGCGTCGCCTCGCGCGCGTTCTCGACCCGGACGACGGACGAGTTCACGTTCGAGCTGTCGCTCGCCAACTTCGCCGACGGAGGGTGGTACTGGTTCGACGTCGTCGCGGACGGCGACGCCGCCGGTGCGACGCTCACGTCGGCCCAGTGGGAGACGCCGGTCGAGCGCCCGACGGGGACCGTGACCATCTCCGTCACGACTCTCAACCGGCCCGACGACATCCGGCAGCTCCTCGAGCAGCTCGCGACCGACGACGCGCTGCTGAACGTGCTCGACCGCGTCCTGGTCGTCGACCAGGGCACGCAGCACGTGACGGACCTCCCGGGGTTCGAGAAGGCCGAGCGCGGGCTCGAGGGCCGTCTGCGGATCATCCGCCAGACGAACCTCGGTGGGTCCGGCGGCTTCTCGCGCGGCATGAGCGAGGTCCTCGACGCCGACGAGAGCGACTACGTGCTCATCTCGGACGACGACATCCGGACCGAGCCGGAGGGCATCCTGCGAGCGGCGACGTTCGCCGACTTCGCGCGGAAGCCGACGATCGTCGGTGGACACATGTTCTCGATGTACGACCGGGCCTACCTCCACTCGATGGGCGAGCGGATCGACCCGTGGCGCTTCTGGTGGGGTCCCGCGATCTCCGGGTCCAACGGGCACCACCTCAACGAGGCGGCGCTCCGGACGTCCCCCAACCTGCACCGACGCATCGACGTGGACTACAACGGGTGGTGGATGACCCTCATCCCGACCTCGGTCCTGCGGAAGGTCGGGCTGTCGTTGCCCGTCTTCATCAAGTGGGACGACGCCGAGTACGGTCTCCGGGCGAGCGCGGCCGGCGTGCCGACCGTCACGCTGCCCGGCGCCGCGGTCTGGCACGTGCCGTGGACCGACAAGGACGACAGCCTCGACTGGCAGGCCTACTACCACGAGCGCAACCGCTTCCTCGCGGCGCTGCTGCACTCGCAGTTCGAGCACGGGGGTCGCCTCGTGCGCGAGAGCATGTATCACCAGATCAAGCACCTGCTGGCTGCTCAGTACTCGGTCGCGGAGCTCCGTCTCCAGGCCCTCGAGGACCTGCTGACGGGCCCTGAGCACCTGCACGCGACGCTCGACACCAAGCTGGCGGAGATCCGCGCGACGCGCGCCCGCTTCGACGACTCACGGGTCGCACGCGACCCCGGGGCGTTCCCTCCCCTGAGGTCTCGGCGCACCAAGAAGGGGCGCGACGTGGTCCTCCCCGAGAACCGTGTCACGGCACTGGTCATGGCCGGGCTCGGCCTGGCGAAGGCCGTCCGGCAGACGGACCCGATGAGCAAGGACCACCCTCAGGCCGAGATCGCGGCGATGGACGCTCGCTGGTGGCTCCTGTCGCAGTACGACTCCGCGCTGGTCTCGACGTCGGACGGTTCGGGGGCCGCTTGGTACAAGCGGGACCCTGCGGTCTTCAAGGACCTGTTCGGGCGCAGCGTCGCGCTGCACGAGAAGATGCTGCGCGAGTGGGCCACGTTGTCGACCTCCTACAGGTCGGCGCTCGACGACCTGGTCGGTCAGGAGGCCTGGAAGCGCACCTTCGAACGCACCCAGCAGGACGAGTCGTGAACCCTGAGGTTCCTCTGACGACTCCGGGGTACGGCCACGGGCTCCTCGACGTCTTCCGGCGGCGGTACCTGCTGAGGCTCATCGTCCGCAAGGAGCTGAGGGTCCGCTATCGGGGCTCCGTGCTCGGGATGGCGTGGTCCTACGTCAAGCCGGCCGTGCAGTTCTTGGTCTACTTCGTCGCGCTGGGCATCTTCATGCAGCTCAGCGGGAGGATCGAGGACTACGCGATCTACCTGTTCTCGGGGATCGTGGTCATCAACTTCTTCAGCGAGGGGTTCGGCAACGCGACACGGTCCGTCGTCTGGAACGCGCCACTCGTCCGGAAGATCTACCTCCCGCGCGAGCTGTTCCCCATGGCCTCGCTGTGGGTGTCCGCGGTGCACTTCTTCCCGCAGCTCGTCGTCCTGCTCGTGGGGACCTTGATCGCCGGATGGCGCCCGGGGCTCGTCGAGCTCGCGGCGGGGGTCCTGGGGTTCGTGATCGTGGCGCTCCTCTCTCTGGGGCTGGGGCTGCTCTTCGGCGCGATCAACGTGTTCTTCCGGGACGCCGAGAACTTCGTCGACCTGATCGCCATGGTCGCGACGTGGGCATCGCCGGTGCTGTACCAGTGGGAGATGGTGCAGGGCGCCCTGCCGGGGTGGCTCTTCACGCTCTACCAGCTGAATCCGTTGACGGCGGCAGTCGAGCTGTTCCACTACTGCTTCTGGTTCCCGGCCACGGCCGGGGCCGCCGCTTCGCCCCCGATCCTCATGCCACCGAACATGTGGATGTTCGCCGGCATCGCCGTCCTGGTCTCGCTCGGCACCGTGCTGATCGGCCAGTCCGTCTTCCGGCGCCTCGAGGGGCGCTTCGCCCAGGAGCTGTGATGACGACGTCCATCGAGGTCAAGAACCTGCAGAAGCGCTTCACGCTCCGCCACAACCGTTCGCTCAAGGAGCTGATGGTCGCTGCGGTGCGCGGGAAGGACCTGTCGGACACCTTCCTCGCGCTCGACGACGTCTCGTTCGACGTCCAGGAGGGGGAGACGGTCGCCCTCCTGGGGTTCAACGGGTCGGGCAAGTCCACGCTCCTGAAGCTGATCTCCGGGGTGCTCCGTCCCGACTCCGGGACGATCGGCACGCGCGGCCGGGTCGCGGGCCTCATCGAGGTCGGTGCGGGCTTCCACCCCGATCTGACTGGGCGCGAGAACGTGTACCTCAACGCGGCGATCCTCGGTCTCAGCCAGACGCAGGTCGAGCAGCGGTTCGACGAGATCGTGGCCTTCAGCGAGATCGAGAAGTTCATCGACACCGAGGTGAAGTTCTACTCCTCGGGGATGTTCATCCGCCTGGCGTTCTCGGTCGCGGTCCACTCGGACCCCGAGGTCTTCCTGATCGACGAGGTGCTCGCCGTCGGTGACGAGCCGTTCCAGCGCAAGTGTCTGGACCGGGTCCGTGAGCTGCGCGACGAGGGTCGCACGCTGGTCATCGTGAGCCACGACCTCGACATGGTCGCGGACCTGTGCGACCGGGGCATCCTGCTCGAGAAGGGGGTCGTGGTGGCGGACGGCGACACCCGCGTGCTCGTGGACAAGATGCGGGCCTCCTGAGGACCGTCCGCGCGTCGGGGCACCTCTCGACGCGGCACGACGCTGCACGGCACGGAGCGGGCACCGCGCGAGCGGGCGCCCGCTCCGTCGCTTCTCAGTCCGAGAGCCGCTCGCTCTGCCTGAGGCGGTCCCGTGCGGCGGGGTCCAGGGCGAGGCGTGCGGAGGTCGTGGGCGAGAGCACGACGACCGAGCCGTCGCCCGCCAGCAGGTCCAGGGTGCCGCGCAGCAGGTCGATCGTCGACGTCGGCTCGAGCAGGCCGCGGCGGCCGCCCTCGTGGGGCGGGCGTGCCCCGGTCGCCCAGCGCGAGAGCGCGTCGTGCGGGGTCGTGGTCCCGTCGCCGTGATCGATCGCCACGGCGTCCGGGTCGATCTCCTCGACCCAGCCGATCTGGTCGCCGTACGTCATGACGGCCGAGCCGGCGTCGATCGCACCGTGCGGCAGGTCGCCGTCGTAGCGGCGTGCGAGGGCGGGCAGCGGCACGGCGACGAGCTGTGCGTCGGTCCCGTCCCAGGCCGAGGGGTGCGAGGTCACCACGACGTCCACGGGCCGGTCGGGGCGTGCGCGTCCGGCGTCGGGCACCCCGTCGTCCTGCCCGACGGCGTCGCTCCCCCCGGTCTGCGGGGCGAGCACGAGCGTGGCCCCGGTGCGCCATGTGGCGAGCGCCCAGACGATCGAGCGCCAGTGCGGAGGAAGGTCCAGGAGAACGCGGACCCCGGGTGCGGCGTCGAATTCTTCGACGAGCAGGTTCACGGTTTTGTTGATCCAGTTGTGCAGGACGGCTCCCGACAGCTCGACGCGTTCGCCGTCGTCCCCGTACCAGGTCACGCGGGGCCGGCCGGGCTCTCGGGTGATGAGCGACTGCAGGTCAGCGACGTGCATAGGGGTGGTGGAGAAGGCTGTCATGTGCTCAGGGTAGGGCCCGTCGACGAGCTCGGTGCTCGTGATTTCACCCACGGAATCGCCCGGATACCACATTTCGGCTTGACGGACGCGGATGACACGCGTGTAATTTCTCCAATGCAGTTTTCAAATAACGGCATGAAGGGGCGCATCATGTGGAACGTGCTGGGTGATGATCTGGGGGGCTTTCCCTCGGATGCTGGTCGACCGGTCGAGACGGTGGCACCGGTGCTGCCTCTCTTCGGCGAGGTCGTCGACGACGGGCTCATGGGGTGGCAGGAGCGCGCGCTGTGCGCGCAGACGGACCCCGAGGCGTTCTTCCCCGAGAAGGGCGGCTCGACCCGCGAGGCCAAGAAGGTCTGCACCGGGTGCGAGGTCAGGGCCGAGTGCCTGGAGTACGCGCTCGAGCACGACGAGCGGTTCGGGATCTGGGGCGGTCTGTCCGAGCGGGAGCGTCGCAAGCTCAAGCGCCGGGTGGTCTGACCGGGGCAGGTCCTCGCTGCCGCGAGCGGGCGAACTGTAGCCCGGGCAGACGACCTGCCGTGTCGAGGTCCCACGATCTGCGCGGAGCGCGGGTCATGATGTGGCCAGGATGACTTCTTCAGACACGACCACGGTGACCGGTCCCTTCCACCTGCCAGGTGCGGCGCAGCAGCGCGCACGTGGTGCGACGCCGCAGGTCGCGGCCGCGGTGACGGGATCGATGCCCGCGGTCGTCTCGGTGACCGCGGTGGTCGTGACCCAGGGGCGCACGCGCTACCTGCCGCACACGCTCGAGGCGGTCCGTTCCCAGTCGGTCGTGCCCGATGCCGTGGTCGTCGTCGACGTCGCGGCGTCGCAGGCCATGAGCGAGTATCACGAGCTCCAGCTCGGCGGGGCGAAGTTCCTCGCCGCCCCCCACGCGCGGTCCTTCGGCCAGGCGGTCGACATCGCGCTCGCCTCCCGTGGCACCGAGGCTCCGCCGACCTGGATCTGGCTCCTCCACGACGACTCCGCCCCCGAGCCAGGTGCGCTGGCCGAACAGCTCCGCGCCGTCGAGCACTCCGCCGCCGTGGCGATCGCGGGTGCCAAGCAGCGGCGCTGGGACCTCGACGGCGACTCCGACGGGCTCCTGCTCGAGGTCGGCTTCACGATCTCCCCGCTCGGGCGCAGGATGACCGGGATCGACGAGCACGAGATCGACCAGGGCCAGCACGACGCGCGCGAGGACGTCTTCGCGGTCGGTCTCGCCGGAGCGCTGGTGCGTACGTCGGTCTGGACGACGCTGGGCGGGACGGACCCGGAGTACGGGGTGTTCGGTGACGGGCTCGACCTGTGCCGGCGCGCACGCCTGGCCGGGCACCGGATCGTGGTGGTGCCGCGCGCGGTGGTCCGCCACGCGCAGGCGTCGCTCCTCGACCTGCGCGAGGAGGACTCCCGGGGCGAGGCCGACGACGCCCGTGTCCCGGACGTCGAGGCCTCCTACGGCGCGCGCAGGCGCAGCCACCTGCACTACCGGCTCGTGAGCGTGGCCGCGCCGATGCTCGTGCCCGCGGTGCTCGCCATGATCCTGTGGGCGCCGTTCCAGGCCATGTACCGGCTCGCGATCAAGCGCCCGGCTCAGGCCCGGGACGAGCTCCTGGCGCCGCTCTGGGCGATCCTCCGGGTCCGTGCGGTGGCGCGGTCGCGCAGGTCGGTGCGCCGTACGAGCGTCCTGCCGCGCCGTGCGCTGGCGCCCCTCCAGGGCACGTGGCGCGACGTGCTGGGCGAGCGCAGGGACCACCGGCTTGCCCACGCGGAGGAGCACCGGACCTCGACGGCGCCCACGGACCTCGAGCGGGCGGAGCTGCGGATGCTCGCGCGCCGTCGTCGGGCGATGCTCTCGCTGCTCGTGGCCGGGCTGCTCGCGCTGACGGCCGCGGTCTTCGGTTCCGTCCTGGCGACGCTCGCGGCCGGGGGACGTCTCGTCGGGGGAGCGCTGCTGCCGGCCGGCGGCGACCTGGCGGGCATCTGGCAGGCCGCGACCGGCGGATGGGTCGCGGACGGGTTGGGATCCGCCGCGCCGGCCGATCCGTTCGTGATGTTCCTCCTGCCCCTGGCCGTGCTCGGCGGCGGGGCGTTGCAGCCGGCCGTGGGCGTCCTGGTCGTGCTGTCGTTCGTGGTCGCCGGAACCGGGGCATGGTTCGGTGCAGGGGGCGTGACGCGCTCGGTCTGGCTGCGAGCGTGGGCCGTGCTCGTGTGGATCGCCGCGCCGTCGTTCGTGACGGCTCTCGGCGAGGGGCGGCTGGGTGCCCTCGTCGCGCACGCCGCGCTGCCCTGGGTCGCGCTCGGGATCCTGCGTGCGCTGGGGGTGCATGCCCGCGACGAGCTGGCGCCCGCGCTGCGGCCTCGTGGCGCGGCGCTGCCGAACGGGCGCGGTGCGCTCCGCCGTCGCCGTCAGGGTTCGGTCGGCGCGGCGGCTGCCGCGGGGCTCGCCCTGCTCGTCGCCGTCTCCGGCGCACCGGTCCTGTTCCCGGTCGTCGTCGTGGCGCTGGGCGTGGTGGCGGTGGCCGCGCGCCAGCACCGCCGCTACCTGCTCCTGGTGCTCCTCCCGTCGCTCGTGCTCCTCGCGCCGTACTGGTACCACGTGGCGACGACCTGGACGGCCGGTGGGTGGCGTCTCCTCGCGGCGAGTCCCGGGGTGCCCCTCGCGTCGGACGGGGCGCCGGCGTGGCAGCAGCTCCTCGGCACCCCGGAGGAGAACGCCGCCTGGTTCGGTCTCGAGGACGGGATGCTCGGTCAGGTCGCGCGCCTCGCGCCCCTGGCATCGGGGGTGCTGATCGTCGTCCTCGCCCTGGTCGCGCTCTTCCGTGCTCGGGCTGTCGGGGCGGCCTGCGCCTGGTTCGTCGCCGCGCTGGGTCTGGCTGCGGCCGTCACGACCGGTGCGGTCGAGGTCGCCGTCTCCGGGGACGGGCCGGTCCGTGGCTGGCCCGGCGCGGCGGTCTCGGTCGTCGTCCTGGCGCTGCTGGGGGCCGCGCTGCTCGGTGCGCCCGGGCTGCGGTCCACGCCCCGTCGGGTCGGTCCGGCCGTGGAGCCGGACGGTCCGGCAGCTGCCGCTCCGGCGGCCGACGAGAGCACGAACCGCCGTGGAGCGCCCGCCGGGTGGCGCCTGGGTGGGGTCGCGCTGCTGGCAGTGGTCGGGCTCGCGGTGCCCGTCGTGTCCGTCGTCTCGTGGACGCTGTCCGCGACCGGTCAGCCGGGGGCGGTCGGTGAGCTCGTCGTCGTGTCCGAACCGGTCGTCGCGAAGGTCGGGCAGCAGATGCAGGACTCCGAGCGCGAGGTGCGCGTCCTGTCGCTCGACCTGTCGCCCGAGGGCGTGCTCGAGTACGCGATGCTCCGGGGCGACGGGCCCCAGATGATCGACGCGTCGAGCGTGGTGCAGGGACGGGCCATGACCGACCCCGCCTACGCCCAGGCAGACCTGCCCGCCATCGTCGCCGGGATGGCGACGGGGAGCTCGGCCGGTGCCGCCAAGGAGCTCGCGGACCTGGGGGTCGGCGCGATCGTCCTCCCGGCGCCGGTCGCGCCGGACGGTTCGGAGACCGACGCAGTGGTCCCCGACGCCGTACCCTCCGACCCGGTCACGACGGCCGGCGCCACGGCCGACAGCGGGCGCGAGCGCGCCGAGCTCGTGGCGCGGCTGGACATGGTGCCGGGCCTCGAACGCGTGACGGAGGGGCAGTCGTCGGTGCTGTGGCGGGTGGCCCCGGGGCCCGACGAGTCCGACGCGCCTGCCTGGGCGCGCGTGGTCGACCGCCTGCCCGCCGGGACGGCCGAGGACGCGGACGAGCCCGTCGTGGCCGAGGGATACCTGCCTGCCCGGGACAAGTCGGTCGCGACCCGGGTCGCGGCCGGCGGTCCGGAGCGGGCGATCGTGCTCGCCGAGACCGCGGCCCCGGGCTGGACCGCGACGTTGGACGGCCGCGCGCTCGAGCGCGCCGAGGTCGAGGGCCGTCAGGCGTTCCTCCTCGGCCCCGACGGCGGCACGGTGCGCATCGACTTCGTGCCCGCCCACCGGCTGCCCTGGCTCGTGGCTGCCGGCCTGACCCTGCTGATCTTCGTGCTCCTCGCCGTACCGGTGGGACGTCGTCGGACCGGAACGAGGTAGTGCCCGTGACCACCAGAACATCGAGACCCCGCTCCGTGCTGCGGCGAGCCGCGACGGTCGGCGGCGGGCTGGTCGCGGTCGCTCTCACGGGGGCGGTCGCCGCGATCGGCCAGCCGGCCGGCTTCGGCACCGTCGCCGGGGCGGCGACCGACGTCGAGCAGGTCGAGGCGACGACCCCCGAGCGCGTCCTCGTCTGCCCGGCGCCCGTCCGCCTGGCGGACTCGACGCAGGTGGGGGACGCGCAGTTCGGGGCGGCCCCCGTGGAGACGACGACGGCGCTGCGCGCGGGGCTGGTCGCGGCGGGAGAGGCCCCGGACGTGCCTGGGGGGACGCCGGTGACGCTCACGGGGCTCGACGGGCTGGACGCCGCCCCGCTCGAGCAGGACGGTGACGTCACCGTGGTCTCGTGGGCGGACGTGACCGAGGGGCAGGTCCTGCGGGTCGGCGCGGGGATGCCGGTCGACACCCGGGTCGGGGCGTCCGTGGGGTCGGTCACGACCGCGGGCGACCTGCGGGGGCTCGCGGCGGCGAGCTGCGCCGCCCCGGGCATCGACCAGTGGCTCGTCGGCGGGAGCACCGAGGTGGGGAGCAGCGCGCAGCTCGTGCTCCAGAACCCTGGTCGGACACCCGCGACGGTGCGGCTCAGCGTCTGGGGTCCCGGGGGCCCCGTCGTCCTTAGCGGCGGTGGGCAGTACGTGGTGCCGCCCGGCGGGGAGGTCGTGACGCTGGTGGAGGCGGCCGCGCCCGAGCAGCGGCGGCTCACGGTACGGGTCGAGTCGACGGGAGGGACGGTCGCGGCCCACCTCCAGCACAGCACCCTGGCGGGCCTGGTGCCGCTCGGGATCGACCACGTCGTCCCGGGTGCGGCTCCCGCCCGTGGTCTGGCGGTGGGCTTCACGAGCTCGGGAGAAGCGGTCGACGACGACCTCGCGCCGCAGGTCAGGCTCCTCGCACCCGGTGCGGAGGCGGGCACGGCGACCTTGACCGTCTACGGCGCGGACGGACGGGTACGGGTCCGCGGTGGCGAGCTGGTCGAGCTGGCCCCCGGTGTGGTGACGGACCAGTCGCTCGGCGGGCTGCCGGCGGGGGCGTACACGGTCGTGGTGGACGCGACGGTTCCGGTCGTGGCAGCCGCGGTCGAGTCGCGCGAGGGGGATCCTGCCGAGGAGCTGCTGTCGGAGGATGCTCAGGTCGACCGGGCCTGGATCGCCGCGACCGCGCTGGGGGCCCCCGAGGACGACGAGGAGCCTGCGTCGTCGGGACCGTCCGGTGCGACGCGCGACCGGGGAACGGTCGCCCTCGTGCCGGGCACGTCCAACGTGGTCCGTGTCGGCGCGGTGCCGGTGGAGCGCTCCGAGGAGGTGGACCCCGCGGGGAGCTTCCGGGGCGTCCTGCGTGCCTACGGGACCGACGGCGCCCTGCTCGGGGAGCGGGAGATCGACGTCCCGGCCGGCTCGACGATTGTCGTCGCTGCGCGGACGGTCGGTGACGGGAAGGAGCCGGCCGTCCTGACGCTCGACGCGACGGACGAGGCCGAGGGGCCCGGCCAGGACGGGCCCGTGCCGGTGTGGTCGGTCGTCGCGAGCGCGGGTCCCGCGCTGTCGGGGGCTCGTGACGGCGCGCCCGGGACGTTGGTCTCGGTCCTCCTGCCGGTCCCGCCTGCCGCGAGCCAGGGGACGGTGGAGGTGCGCGCCACGAGGACCGCGGGGCTTCCCCGCTGAGTCCTCAGTGCCCGCCCTGGTACCGGGGGTCGATCTCCTCGGGGGTGCGCGCGAGCATGTGCGCGACCTGCTCGACGACGACGTCGCGCACCAGGTCGGCCAGGTCGTCGTCGTCGAAGGCCCGGGACTCGACGGGGCGACGGTAGACGACGATGCGGGCCGGCTGACCTGCGTCGGCCGGGAAGTAGCGACCCAGCGGCACCCCGGCGTCCTCCCACGGGGCCGGGTCGGAGGGCGGGACGTCCTCGACCGCGAACTCGGTGCCGTGGAGCTGGCGCGACCATGCGCGCTCGAGCAGGCTGATCGTCGCGATCACGTGCTCGTCGAACTTCTCGCCACGGGTCCGGTTCGCGGGGGCCGACGGCGGGAGCAGCGGGCCCCGGATGCCGCGGCCCCGGCGGTCCCGCCGGCGGGGGTGCGGTCCGACGTCGTTGAGGTCGGGCCCGCGCGGCGGGATGCGCAACGACGCGACGAGCGGCGCCGGGGCGTCCGTCGAGGCGCGCTCGGGGCGGCGACGGGAGCCGTGGGGGGCGGGGGAGGGCGAGTGACCGGGCACGTCTCCGAGCCTAGAGGACCCGGGCACGGGTGTCCGGACCCCGCGCCCGTCCCGTTGCGGGCGACCTGCACGGCGTGTATGGCACCGTGACCACCGCTCAGGGCGTAGTGTCAGCCCGTGAGATCCGTCAGACAGTGCTCGCGCACCGCATGCACCCGTGCCTCGGTGGCGACCCTCACCTACGTCTATGCGGACTCGACCGCCGTGCTCGGGCCCCTGGCCCACCTGGCCGAGCCCCACAGCTACGACCTGTGCGCCGAGCACGCCGAACGCCTCACGGCGCCCCGCGGGTGGGAGGTCGTGCGCCTCGCGCAGCACTTCGTCGAGACCGGCCCGAGCGCCGACGACCTCTCGGCGCTCGCGGAGGCGGTCCGCGAGGCGGGTCGTCCGCGCCCGGGCCCGGAGCCCGACGCCGTCACGGAGGTCGCCCGTCGGGGTCACCTCCGCGTGCTGCGCGCCGAGGGCGACTGACGTCGCTCAGGTGGTGCGCAGTGCGGCCACCCAGGCCTGCGTGGTCTCCCACCGGGGGAGCGCGCCGGCACGGAGCGCGGCGGACAGACCGGGGGCCTGCTCGTCCTTGGGCGACAGGATCGGCGTCAGCGGCTGCCCGGCGCGATCGAGTGTCGGCCACGAGATGTCGAGCAGCGGGTCGAGGGGATCGATCCCGTGCTCCCGGTCCGGTGCGTAGCCCGTGGAGCACAGGTACATCACGGTCGACCCGTCCTCGAGCGACATGAAGGCGTGCCCGAGGCCCTCCGAGAGGTAGACCGCGCGGTGGTCGACGTCGTCGAGCAGGACCGTGTCGTGCTGCCCGAACGTGGGCGAACCCGTGCGCAGGTCGACGACCACGTCGAGCACCGCTCCGCGCGGGCACGTCACGTACTTGGCCTGCCCCGGGGGGACGTCCGCGTAGTGCACGCCGCGCAGGACACCGGCGTCCGAGACCGACAGGTTGGCCTGGGCGAGCCCGAAGGTGTGGCCCGTGGCCTCCTGGAAGGAACCCGAGGTGAACCACTCGAGGAAGTACCCGCGGTCGTCGCGGTGCTGTGCAGGAGTCAGGCTCCACGCACCAGGGACGGTCAGTTCTTGTACGAGCACAGGTAACCTTTCGGCAGGCGCGGCCCGGTGGCGGGCCGCAGGATGACGTCGGAGTAGTCCGTCGTCGAGGGTACGTCGTCGACGTGCCTGACCACGGATCGAGAGGGGCACGTGTGCGCTGGGTGGTGACGGGGGCGCGAGGGATGCTCGGCGCCGAGCTCGTGGGGCGGCTCGCCGGCCGCGAGGAGGACGACGTCGTCGCGTACACGCGGGACGAGCTCGACGTCACCGACGCCGCGGCGGTGCTGCGTGCTTCCCAGGGTGCCGACGTGATCGTGAACTGCGCGGCCTACACGGCCGTCGACGCGGCCGAGACGGACGAGGCCCGGGCGGCCGACGTCAACGCCACCGCTCCCGGGGTGCTCGCGGCGGCCGCGCGCGAGGTCGGCGCCCGCCTCGTGCACGTCTCGACGGACTACGTGTTCGGCGCGTCCACCCGGGAGGACGGACCGATCCCGACGACGGCGCCGACCGCGCCCCGCAGCGCCTACGGCCGGACCAAGGAGCAGGGCGAGCGCGCCGTCCGCGCCGCGCACGACGACCACCTGATCGTCCGGACGGGGTGGCTGTACGGGCGCCACGGACGATGCTTCCCGCGCACCATCGCGGCGCTCGCCGCGGACCGGGAGCGCGTGGACGTCGTCGACGACCAGGTCGGACAGCCCACCTGGACACGAGACCTCGCGGACCTCGTGGTTCGGCTCGTCGACGCCGGCGCTCCGTCGGGCACGTATCACGGGACGTCGAGCGGGAAGGCTTCCTGGTTCGAGTTCGCCGCGGAGGTCGCGCGCTCGGCGGGGCTTCCCGACGGCCGGGTGCGCCCCTGCACGAGCGGCGAGTTCCCGCGCCCCGCGGCCCGGCCCGCATGGTCGGTGCTCGCCCACGACGACCTCGAGCGGTCGGGGATCGCGCCGATCGCGGACTGGCGCGACCGGTGGCGGGTGGCGGCTGCGGAGGTCCTGACCGCCTCCTGAGCGCGGGGCGTCACCGGTCGGCGAGGAGGTCCAGGAGGTAGCGGCCGTAGCCGGACTTCTCGAGCGCCCGCCCGCGGGCCGCGAGGTCGTCGTCGGAGAGGAGCCCTCGACGCCACGCGATCTCCTCGGGCGCCCCGACCTTGAGCCCCTGGCGCTGCTCGATCGCCCGGACGTAGTCGCCGGCGTCGTTGAGCGCGTCGAACGTCCCGGTGTCGAGCCAGGCCGTGCCGCGGGGCAGGACCTCGACGTGGAGCCGGCCCTGCTCCAGGTAGTGCCGGTTGACGTCGGTGATCTCGTACTCCCCCCGCGCCGAGGGGCGCAGACCGGCGGCGATCGAGACGGCGTCGGCGTCGTAGAAGTACAGTCCCGGCACCGCGAAGTGGCTCCGCGGCGCGGTGGGCTTCTCGACGAGGGAGACCGCACGGCCGTCGGCGTCGAACTCGACGACCCCGTAGGCCGACGGGTCGGCCACGTGGTACGCGAAGATGGCGCCCCCGTCGACCTGGCCGAACCGCTGGAGCTGGTCGCCGAGGCCGGGCCCGTAGAAGATGTTGTCGCCCAGCACCAGGCCCACCGGCTGCCCGTCGAGGAAGTCCGCGCCGATCACGAGAGCCTGCGCGAGCCCGTCGGGACTCGGCTGGACGGCGAAGCTGATCGAGATGCCGAACTGCGACCCGTCGCCGAGGAGGCGCCGGAACGGCTCGGCCTCGTGCGGGGTCGTGATCACGAGGACCTCCGTGATCCCCGCGAGCATGAGCGTCGAGAGCGGGTAGTAGATCATGGGCTTGTCGTACACGGGCAGGAGCTGCTTGCTGGTGCCGAGCGTGATCGGGTGCAGCCGTGTGCCCGATCCACCGGCGAGAATGATCCCCTTCATCCCGGAAGAGTCCCATGCCTCCTTGCCGGAGTGCACCCGTTGGCGGGTGAAATCGCCTGGTTGCCCGAGGACGGGCCGCGGCTCCGGTTAGGCTGGCCCGCGACGGGACCGCGTGGTCCTGCCCCGCTCCCGCGGGCACCGACTGCCCACCCTGGAGGTCCTCGTGCGTGTCCTGGTGACGGGTGGTGCGGGCTTCATCGGCTCGAGTTTCGTCAGGTCGACCGTCGCCCGGCGCCCCGACGCGCAGGTCACGGTCCTCGACGCCCTCACGTACGCGGGTGACCTGTCGTCGCTGGCGAGCGTGTCCGACGACGTCACGTTCGTCCGGGGGGACGTCGCCGACGCCGACCTCGTCGACGACCTGGTCTCGCGTGCCGACGTGGTGGTGCACTTCGCCGCCGAGTCGCACAACGACAACTCGCTCGTCGACCCGTCGCCCTTCGTCCGGACCAACGTGGTGGGCACGTTCACGCTGCTCGAGGCCGTGCGACGGCACGGCACCCGGTTGCACCACGTCTCGACCGACGAGGTCTACGGCGACCTCGCGCTGGACGACCCGAACCGCTTCACCGAGACCACGGCGTACGAGCCGTCGTCGCCGTACTCGGCCACCAAGGCGTCGAGCGACCTCCTCGTCCGGGCCTGGGTGCGGTCGTTCGGCGTGCACGCCACGATCTCGAACTGCTCGAACAACTACGGCCCGTTCCAGCACGTCGAGAAGTTCATCCCGCGCCAGATCACCGAGCTCATCGAGGGTCGGGCGCCGCGCGTCTACGGGGCCGGTCTCAACGTGCGCGACTGGATCCACGTGGACGACCACAACGAGGCCGTCTGGACCATCATCGAGCGTGGCACCCCGGGGGAGACCTACCTGATCGGCGCCGACGGGGAACGGTCCAACCTCGACGTGGTCCGCGACCTCCTCGCGATCTTCGGACGCGGCGCGGACGAGATCGAGTTCGTGGCCGACCGCGCGGGGCACGACCTGCGCTACGCGATCGACTCGACGCGGCTGCGCACCGAGCTCGGGTGGGAGCCCCGGTTCACCGACCTCGCGGCCGGCCTGGCCTCGACCGTCGACTGGTACCGCGCCAACGAGGCGTGGTGGCGCCCTGCCAAGGTCTCGACCGAGGAGCGCTACGCCCGCACCGGGCAGTAGCCCGAGGGCAGACGTCGGCGTCCTCGTGGCCGCCGACGCGGCTACGCTGAGACCGTGCCCATCGACCTGACCCAGCTCATCAAGGCCTACGACGTCCGCGGTACGGTCCCGGACCAGCTCGACCCGCAGGTCGCCCGCGCGATCGGCGCGGCGTTCGCACGCGTCGTCGCGCTGCCCGAGGCGACCGCGACGGAGGGCGAGCCGGGCGCCCGCCCGCGCGTCGCCGTCGGGCGGGACATGCGCGACAGCGGACCCGGACTGGTCGACGCGTTCGCCCAGGGGCTCGCCGACGCCGGCGTGGACGTGCTGCTGATCGGGCAGTGCTCGACCGACGGGCTCTACTACGCGTCGGGTGCGCTGGGCGTCCCGGGCGCGATGTTCACGGCCTCGCACAACCCCGCGCGCTACAACGGCATCAAGCTGTGCCGTGCGGGCGCCCGCCCCGTGGGCCAGGACTCCGGGCTCGTCACGGTGCGCGACCTGGCGCAGGAGTACCTCGACGGCGAGCTCCCCGCACCCGTCGCCGACCGCGGGGAGATCACCGAGCGCGACATGCTCGCGGACTACGCGGCGTTCCTGCGCTCGCTCGTCGACCTGCGGGGCATCCGGCCCCTCAAGGTCGTGATCGACGCGGGCAACGGGATGGGCGGCCTCACGGCCCCCGCCGTGCTGGGGACCGCGGCCGGGCTCGAGGCCCTGCCGCTCGACATCGTCCCCCTGTACTTCGAGCTGGACGGGACGTTCCCGAACCACGAGGCCAACCCGCTCGACCCCAAGAACCTGGTGGACCTGCAGGCCGCGGTCGTCGAGCACGACGCGGACCTGGGGCTCGCGTTCGACGGCGACGCCGACCGCTGCTTCGTGATCGACGAGCACGGCGACCCCGTCTCCCCGTCCGCGATCACCGCCCTCGTGGGGCTGCGGGAGGTCGAGCGTGAGCTCGCCGCCGGTCGCGTCCCGACGATCATCCACAACCTCATCACCTCGCGCGCCGTCCCGGACTTCATGTCCGCCGCGGGGGCGAAGGTCGTGCGGACGCGCGTGGGGCACTCCTTCATCAAGGCGCAGATGGCCGACCACGACGCGGTGTTCGGCGGCGAGCACAGCGCCCACTACTACTTCCGCGACTTCTTCTTCGCCGACACGGGCATGCTGGCGGCCATGCACGTGCTCGCAGCCCTGGGCGGCCAGCAGCACCCCCTGTCGGCGCTCGGCGAGGTCTACGAGCCCTACTCCGCGAGCGGGGAGATCAACTCCGAGGTCGAGGACGTCCCGGCCGCCCGCGCCCGCGTGGTCCAGGCCTACGTGACCGAGCAGGGCGCCGGGCCGGTCGAGGTCGACGAGCTCGACGGCCTCACGGTCTCCCACTGGGACTCCCACCCGCAGTGGTGGTTCAACCTGCGTGCGTCCAACACGGAGCCGCTCCTGCGGCTCAACGTCGAGGCCGCCGACGAGGACATCATGGAGAAGGTGCGCGACGACGTCCTGTCGCTCGTGCGCGAGGGCTGAGCGCGGAGGAGCGCCCGTCTCGACGACGCCCGGCCCGTGGCGCCCGACCCGCCGTCGGTGCGCCCGGGACCGCTCGTCCCGCGACCGCGCCACCCGCAGGCCTTGCCGGATCCGGCCACCGCGCGCCGGTGCTGCTCCCCGGAGCGCCTAGACTGGCACCGGCCTGCGGCCGGACCGCGGATCACTACCCGAAGGAGAACGCCATGGGCGTGCAGATCGACGCGTGGGTGCGAGAGTCCTTGCGCTGCCCCGTGACGGGCGCGACGCTCGTCGACGGGACCGGGCCGGACCAGGGACCGGAGCTCTGGTCGACGGACCCCGACCGACCGCTGGCCTACCCCGTGCGTGACGGGATCCCCGTCCTCCTCGAGGCGGAAGCCCGACCCCTCACCGCCCAGCCCCACTGACGAGACCTTCCACCGTCCTCGACGGTCGATGACGAGCTGGACGACAGCAGAAGAGGAAATGCACGTCCTATGACCGTTCCACCGTCGGGTTCCACCCGGTCCGATGCGGGCCCGACCTCGGCTGCGCTCGTGCCGCCACCGTTGGAGAACCGCTTGGCGGACGCACCCCGGTACGCGGCGCTGCACGGGCTCGCGCCCGTCGGCACCAGACCGCCTCTGAGGACCTATGTCCGCGACCTCTGGGGCAAGCGGGCCTTCATCCGCGTGCTCGCCACCTCGAAGGCGTACGCCGAGAACCAGACGACGTACCTCGGGCAGCTCTGGACGATCCTCAACCCGTTGCTCAACGCGATCGTGTACATCGCGATCTTCGGGTTCCTGATGGGGGCGCGCGCCGGCACCGAGAACGTCATCGCGTTCATCGTCGTGGGAACGTTCATCTTCCGCTTCTTCGACGCGTCCGTCAGCGCGGGCAGCCGGTCCATCACGGGCAACGCGAGCCTCGTCCGGTCGCTGCGCTTCCCCCGCGCCGTGCTGCCAGTCGCCGGGGTCCTCGCGCAGCTGGCCACCCTCCTGCCCGCGCTCGTGGTGATGTGCGTGGTCGTCCTGGTGAGCCAGCTCGTCCCGGGGATGGGAGCCGTCCCCCTGGGATGGAGATGGCTGCTCCTCGCCCCGGCCGTCGGCCTCCTGTGGGTGTTCAGCACAGGCTGCGCGTTCATCGCCGGCCGCCTCGTGGCCGTCGCTCCCGACGTCGCGAACGTGATCCCGTTCGTCATGCGGTTCGTGATGTACGGCTCGGGCGTCATCTTCAGCATCGACAGCTACGTCTCGTCGGAGAGCTCGCCAGCACTGTATGCGATCCTGACCTACCAGCCGGTGGCCGTGTACCTCGACCTGGCGCGTTCCGCGATCCTGAACGAACCCTCGATCACGACCGACCCCGTGACGTGGATCGTCGGGGCCGGATGGGCGCTCGTGGCGCTCGTCGGCGGGTTCACGTACTTCTGGCGAGGAGAGGAGAGGTACGGACGTGACTGACGAGATCGATTTCGAGGTCGATGCCGAGGACCTCGACCAGGTCGCGACGCAGAAGGAGGTCGGCGAGCCGTCGCTCGTGGTCGACGATCTCTCGGTCACCTATCGGATCGTCGGAGGGGGCCACGCTCCCACAGAGACGGCGGGATCGCTCCTGCGTCGCGTCGTGGGACGGGGACGCCAGCACGTCGGCGCGGTGCACGAGGTCAAGGCCATCCGCAACGTGTCCTTCGTCGCGCGACAGGGCGAGGCCATCGGGATCCTCGGGATCAACGGCTCAGGCAAGAGCACGCTGCTCCGTGCGATCGCCGGCCTGGTGCCCTCGAGCGGAGGGTCGGTGTACTCGGTGGGCGCGCCGTCGCTCCTCGGTGTCAACGCCGTCCTGATGAGCCAGCTCAGCGGCGAGCGCAACATCATGGTGGGCGGCCTGGCCATGGGGCTGAGCCCCAAGGAGGTGAACGCCCGGTTCGACGACATCGTCGAGTTCTCGGGCATCGGCGACTCCGTGTACCTCCCGATGCGCACCTACTCCTCGGGGATGGCGGCACGGCTCCGGTTCGCGATCTCGGCCGCGGCGACCCCGGACATCCTCATGATCGACGAGGCCCTCGCGACGGGGGACGCCGACTTCCGGCAGCGGAGCAAGGAACGCATGGACGCGATCCGCGACCACGCCTCGACGGTCTTCCTCGTGAGCCACTCGATCGCCACCGTCGCGAGCATGTGCACGCGCGCGATGTGGCTCGACCACGGGCGACTCGTCATGGACGGGCCGGTCGGCGACGTGACGGCTGCCTACGCGGAGTTCATCCGTGCCAAGCACCGGGAACGTGACGCGGCGCGTGGCGAGCAGGCCTCGGGCCACTGAGAAATACCGGACTGTCGGTACCATCTTCCCGTACATCGTCCTGCGGACAGCACCCCCAGCGAAGGAATGACATGGTCACCAAGGCGCGAGGAACGAGCCTTCGCCGCACCGTCCGACGAGCCGGCGGAAAGATCGTCCGCAGGTTGGCACTGCTCCCCGGAGGGATGCCCGACGGCCTGGGACAGGACGACGAGCTGTTGGGGACGACGCTCGAGCAGACCGTCATGGTCTACTTCGCCGACACGCCGGACGCCCTGTACCAGATCGAGCAGTGGTACCCGACCTTCCGGGCGCTCGACGCGAAGCACCCCGTGGTCATCGTCCTCAAGGACTCACGGACCGCACGCGCCGTCCGTGCCAAGGTCAACCTCCCGGTGATCGTGGTCGCCCGCTACACGACGATCGACGACCTCCTGTCCAGGAGCTCCGTCAAGCTCGCCCTGTACGTCAACCACAACCCGGAGAACTTCTCCAACCTGCGGTTCGGGCAGCTGGTGCACGTCTCGTTGATGCACGGCGACAGCGACAAGACGGTCACCGTCTCCAACCAGACCAAGGCCTACGACTTCTCCTTCGTCGCCGGCCAGGCCGCGATCGACAGGATGGCCACGTACTCGGCGTTGTACGACGCCGCGAGCCGGTGCATCGCCGTCGGGAGGCCTCAGGTCGACGAGCAGACGCTGCAGCGTCAGGCGGTCATGGCCGCTGCCGAGACCAGCTCTCGCAGGACGGTCCTCTACGCCCCGACGTGGGAGGGTGCGCAACCCTCGGCGGCGTACGGCTCGGTCGAGTCGCACGGCCCCGGGCTGGTCCGCGCGCTGCTCGAGGACGGTCGCTACCGCGTCGTCTACCGCCCCCACCCGCTCACGGGGGTCCGGCTGTCGACCTACGGGGACGCCGACCGTGCGATCCGGGCCCTGATCGAGGCTGCCGCCGACGCGTCGCCCACCGCTGGGCACCGCGTCGACGTGGGCGTCGAGGTCGCCACGTCGTTCGCCTCCGGGGACGTCCTGGTGTGCGACGTCTCAGGCGTCGCCATGGACTGGCTCCCGTCGGGGAAGCCGCTCGTCGTCACGCGGCCCGTCGGAGAGGAAGCGCTCATCGCGCGCACCCCCCTGACGGAACTCGTGCCCTCGCTCGAGGCACAGGACGTCGACGCGGCCGTGGACCTGCTGACGCAGCAGCTCGAGAACGACCCGCTCGTGGCGGAGCGGGCGCGCCTCACCGAGTACTACCTCGGTGACATCACTCCCGGAGCCTCGACGCGTCGCTTCGTCGAGGCCTGCGACCACCTCATCGAGGTCCGCGACCAGGAGATGGATCGCATCGCCCTGGCGAGGGCAGGCCGTTGACGGCGCCCTCCGAGCGCGACGACCTCCAGGTCGTCGTCCTCGCCGCAGGCATGGGGACGAGGCTCGGCG
This sequence comes from Oerskovia sp. 140933, assembly GCF_059651515.1. Classification (NCBI taxonomy): domain Bacteria; kingdom Bacillati; phylum Actinomycetota; class Actinomycetes; order Micrococcales; family Cellulomonadaceae; genus Oerskovia; species Oerskovia sp. 140933. Next base: position 4,138 of record NZ_JAMXIO010000020.1, on the reverse strand, counting down.
GCGCAGCCCCCAAGCCGCTGACCCCGCTGCGGGACGGTCGGACGATCCTCGCGCAGCAGCTCGAGAACGTGCGCATGGCGTTCGGACCCGACGCCCAGGTCATGCTGGTCGTGGGGTTCAAGCACGAGCTCCTCATGGAGGCCGCCCCCGACGTGGCCTTCGCCTACAACGAGGTCTACGACCGGACCAACACGTCGAAGAGCCTGCTCAAGGCCATGAAGGCCACGGGCAGCCGACCGGTCCTCTGGATGAACGGCGACGTCGTCTTCCATCCGGACGTGCTCCGCCGTGTCATCCCGCTGGTCGAGCAGCAGACCTCGTTCGTGTGCGTGAACACGGCCCAGGTGGGCGACGAGGAGGTCAAGTACACGGTCGACGGGGCCGGCGGGGTCGCTCAGCTCTCCAAGCAGGTCGTGGACGGGCTGGGCGAGGCCGTCGGCATCAACTTCGTCGCGTCGTCGGGGAAGGCGGCGCTGATCGCGCGCCTCGACGAGGCCGACGACACGGACTATTTCGAGCGGGGCATCGAGGTCGCGATCGCGGCCGACGGCCTCAGGTTCGTCCCGGTGGACATCAGCGACCTGTACGCGGTCGAGATCGACTTCTCGGAAGACCTCGTGCGCGCGAACGAGTTCATCGAATGAGTCTTCGGACCGCGATCGGGCACCGTCTCCCCATCTCGACCCGGCTCTTCCTCTCGCGGCTGCTGCACGGCGAGCTCACGTGGCAGGTGCGTGCCGCCGGCCGCGGCGGGGCGTCGCAGGTCGTCGACCGCTTCGACCACCGGGAGGTGGTCGAGGAGAACGTCGCACTCGTGAGCGCCGCTCTCGTCGCCGCGGGCGTCGAGCACGTCGTGCTGCCGCACCACCGAGGGGTCGACCGGAAGATCGCCGTGCCCGCGGAGAGCGCGGGTGCCGTGCTCTCGGCCCTGGGCACGCTCGTCTCCTCGGGGACGTGGCGGGCCGTCGGGCCCGACGGCGGTACGGTCGACGCGGCCAAGGTCCTGCGCAGGACGTCCGTTCGCGAACCTCTCCGCAGGCTGTCGCTGTTCCGGGTCCTGAGCGCCCCGTCGGGCAGGGACCTGACCGACGCCGCGTCCGCGGTCGTCGTCGAGGGGTGGAAGCTCGCGAGCACGGGCCTCGCCCGTGCCGACGGTGGCGAGCACGTGGAGGGCACCCGGATCGCTCCCGAGGGCAACACGGTCGTCCGGTACCTCACGCCGAGCAGGTGGGCCGCCGCTCAGAGCTCGCCCGGACGGTGGCCGGGTTCGCAGCTGGCCCGGCTCGGGGACGTCGCGGGGCCCGTCGACCTCGTCTACACCTGGGTCGACGGCGCCGACCCCGAGTGGCTCGCACGGAAGGACCGGGCGCTCCACGGCGTCGGGGCCGGGCAGCTCAACGAGACGGCGGTGTCGGACTCGCGCTTCGCGTCGCGGGACGAGCTGAGGTACTCGTTGCGGTCGGTCGAGATGTACGCGAGCTGGGTCCGCAACGTCTACATCGTCACGGACCGGCAGGTGCCCGCCTGGCTCGACACGTCGAACCCGCGCGTGCGCGTCGTCGACCACCGGGAGATCTTCACGGACCCGACCAGGCTCCCGGTCTTCAACTCGCATGCGATCGAGTCCCAGCTCCATCACATCGACGGCTTGTCGGACCGCTACCTGTACATGAACGACGACATCTTCTTCGGGCGTCCCACGTCACCGGAGCTCTTCTTCGAGGGGGACGGCCTGACCCGGTTCTTCCTCTCGACCGCGGTCCTCGACCTGGACCCGCCCGGCCCACGAGACCTGCCCGTGCTGTCGGCTGCCAAGCAGAACCGAGAGCTCGTCGAGCGGACGTTCGGACGGACCATCACGCAGAAGTTCAAGCACACCCCTCACCCTCAGAGCAGGGCAGTGCTGGACGAGATGGAGGAGAGGTTCCCGGAGATCTTCGAGGCCGCCTCCGCGTCGAGGTTCCGTCACCCGGAGGACCACTCGATCGCCTCGGCGCTCCACCACTACTACGCCTACGCGACGGCTCGGGCCGTCCCGGGGGACGTCTCGTACGTCTACCAGGACATCGCGCGCCCCGAGGCCGTCCTGACCTTCAACCGCCTGCGCCGCCTCCGCGACGTCGACGTGTTCTGCCTGAACGACACCGACGGCACCGTCGGATCACCGAAGGAGCGATCCATGGTCGACCTGCTCGACGAGCTCTTCCCCCTGCCGAGCCGATTCGAGCGCACCGCGTGACCCGGCTCGCTGCGGCACTGCGCAGGGTCGTGTCGCGCCCGACCGTGCCGACGAAGCCCCCTTCGCTCGACGAGATCGGTCGAGCGCTCGACCTCGACCAGTCGTCGCTCGGGCACGACCACCTCAGGCACTACGAGTCCGCCCTGGAGGACCTGGGCAGGTCGCCGCGCTCGATCGTCGTCGTCGCGGGTCGGCACCCGCGGGCCACCGGCCTCGCGTTCGCCCGACGCTATCCGCAGGCCGACGTGCACGTCCTGAGCTTCGTGCCCGGTGCCGTGCGACCCGGCGACCCGGCGACGTTGCGTGTGCAGCCGGTGGAGGACGTCGACGGGGTCCTCGACGCGCTGGCGGGCATCGCCGACATCGACCTGCTCGTCGACGACGGGCGCCACCTGAAGTCGGAGAAGAGGCGCCTGCTGCGCGAGTGCCTCTTCGCGGTGGCCGACGGCGGCGTGTACGCGGTCGAGGACCTCCACGGACTGACGATCGATTCCATGGTCGACATCCCCGGCGAGGATGTGCTCGGCTTGGTGCAGCGGATCCAGCGAGTCAAGGTCGACCTCAGTTTGGTCGACACCCCGCCTCGTGGCGACGCGGAAGCGCTCGCGGCGGCGATGCGTGCGTCCGTCTTCTACCCGAGACTTCTGCTCCTGACGAAGGAGGGCGAGCACCTGGCCAAGGTGCGCGAGGACACGCCCCTCGAGCCGATTGTTCGCGGACGGCGCGGGGGGTGGCTCGAGGAACGTCGGGTCGAGGAGTCCTTCGACTTCCAGACCAGGGTGAACGTGACAACCAACCGTCCCGACCTAGGGCGACACTTCGTCGGGTCGATCCAGGTTCCCGAGCGGCGCGTGCGGACCTACGCAGGAGTCGCAGCAGCGCCGCGGCTTCTGCGGGTCCACGACGGCTTGGCCCTGCCCGAGACATTTCGTCTGTATCGTCATGCGCGTATCCGGTCGGATCAGCTCCTCGACACAAGCCCTCGGTATGTGCAGCTCCGGGGTGGCATGGGCGAACTCGAGCCCCTCGCTGGCACCTACTACGACCTGGACAGCGAGGTCTCGAAGGTCTTCGGGCATCTCGTTACCGAGGTGGTCTCGAAGCTCTGGGGCTGGCGGGATGCCCTGGACGAGCATCCCGACCTCAAGGCCCTCGTGTCGCCGTCCGACGGCACGTCGACGCTCCCGAGGTGGTTCGTCGACATGCTCGACGCCTACGGGATCGGCGAAGACAGGATCGAGGTGCTCGATCGACCCCGCCGGGTCGAGCGCCTCGTGAGCGTCACCCCCCTCTTCTCGAACCCGAGCGTTGTACATCCCCACATCCGCGGGACCTGGCACGATCTCCGTGACAGCCTGCTGACGCGGTCGAGCAGCCAGGACCTGCCGCGCCGGTTCTTCGTCGGCCGGGCCGAGACTCTCACGCGGCAGTGCCACAACGGTCGTGAGGTCGAGGCGCTCTTCGCCAGGCACGGTTTCGTCAAGGTGTTCCCCGAGCGGTTGAGCATCCCTGACCAGGCGGCGCTCTTCGCCGGGGCCGAGGCTATCGCTGGATACGGAGGCAGCGGCATGCTCTCCTCGATCTTCGCGCGCGACGATATCCCTCGGTTCGTGATCTCGCCCGAGGGCTACGACGCGATGAATGAATACCTCATCGCCGCTGCCCAGGGGGGGAGCCTTCACTACTACTACTGCCCGGCTGACGTCCCGCGGAAACGTACCTGGTCGAGAAGCGCCTACTACTCGGACTTCACGTTCGACGTCGAGAAGGACGGGCCGGACCTCGCCGAGCGGTTGGCCGCGCTCTAGGTGTACTGACCCGTTGCGTTGTTGATTCGGTCGATGGGTCGTAGGCCGCCGATGCCGAGGTGGGGTCGTTCCAGGTTGTAGTGGTTGAGCC